>JBBRVT010000154.1:0-9523 GCA_038246615.1 Burkholderiales bacterium | reverse complement strand
CCAGCATGGTGTCGAAGCGCGCGGCGATGCGGGCATGCAGCCAGGCGCGGTCGGCGGGTTCCAGCGCCAGCAGCGGCAGGGCGATGCCCGGGCTGCGCGCCTCGCCATGGAAGGCCGAGATCGGCCGGCCGCTGAGCTGCCAGACCTCCAGTGCGCGCTGGATGCGCTGGGTGTCGGCGGGGGCCAGGCGGGCGGCGGTGGCCGGGTCCACCCGCGCCAGTTCGGCATGCAGGGCGGGCCAGCCTTCGGCTGCGGCGCGGGCATCCAGCGCGGCGCGCACTGCGGCATCGGCCGGCGGCATCGCGTCCAGGCCTTCTGCCAGGGCCTTGAAATACAGCATCGTGCCGCCCACCAGCAGCGCGGTGCGGCTGCGGGCGTTGATCTCGGCCAACAGCCGGCTGGCGTCGGCGACGAACTGCGCCGCCGAATAGGCGCCGGTGGGGTCGATGCAGTCGATCAGGTGGTGCGGCACGGCAGCCCGCTCTGCCGCGCTGGGCTTGGCGGTGCCGATGTCCATGCCGCAGTAGACCAGGGCCGAATCGACGCTGACGATCTCCACCGGCCAGCGCTGCGCGGCGGCCAGCGCCAGCGCGCTCTTGCCGCTGGCGGTGGGGCCGGCGATGCCGATGGCGCGCGTCAACGTCATGCGGGTTGCAGCAGTTCGCCATGCCGGCGCACCGGCGTCCAGGCCACGGCCACGGTGCCCAGCGCGCCGCAGGCCATGCCCAGGGCGAAGACCCGCACGGTGCCCGCACTGCCAGCGCCACCCAGGCTGCCCGGCGCCAGCGCCTGGCCCAGCCACAGGCCGATGCCGAAAGCCACGACCGACATCGCAAAGCCCGCCAGCGCAGATGCCAGGCCGGCCGCCTGCGGAAACGGTCCCACCACACCCGTCTGGCCGCAGGGCATGTGCACGCCATGGCCCAGCGCATACAGCCACACCGGCGCCATCACCGCCAGCACCGACGGGTCGCGCTGCTGCGACAACAGCACCAGCGCCACGCAGGCGGCCAGCGTGATCCAGGCCGCCCGGCCCACCGCGCCGGCCAGGCCCAGCCTGGGGATCCAGCGCCGGCACAACAGCGTGCCGGCGATGTAGGCCAGCGCGCAGGTGCTCATCACCGCGCCGGCGGCCGCCGGCTGCAACCCCAGTGCGCCGATCAGCACGAAACCAGAACCGGCCAGGAAGACGAACAAGCCGCCGTAGGCACACCCCACCAGCGCCGCCCAGGCGCGAAAGCCCGGGTGCCGCAGCGTGGCGCCGATCTGCCGCAGCAGCGGGCCGGGCTGGGTCGCCTCGGGCCGGCGGTGGCGGGCGGTCTCGGGCAGCCGCAGCGCGATGAACACCCCGGTGGCCGCCCCCACCACGCCCATCGCGGCCACCGAAGCGCGCCAGCCGAAGGCGGCCACCAGCGCGCCGCCGGCCAGCGGGCTGATGACGGCCAGCGCGCCCATGCCGGTCAGCGCCCGCGCCATCACCATGCCGCCTGCCTGCGGCTCGTACAGGTCGCGCACCATCGCGCGGGCGCACACCACCACAGCCGACATCGCCGCACCCTGCAGGGCCCGGCACAGCACCACCGCGTCCACGCTGCCGGCCAGGGCCGCGCCCAGGCTGGCCAGGGTGTAGAGCGCCAGGCCCAGCAGCAGCACCGGCCGGCGGCCGATGCGGTCGGCCAACGGCCCCCACACCAGCTGGGTCAGGCCGAAGGCCAGGATCAGCGCCGACATGGTCAGCTGCACCGGCGCCATCGGCGCCTGCAAGTCGGCTGCCAGTGCGGGCAGGGCGGGCAGCATCAGGTCGGTGGTGACGGGCTGCAGGCCCATCAGCAAGGCCAGCACGCCGGCCGCGAAGTGGTGGGACAGTTGCGGCGCGGGCGCGGGCGCGGCCCGCGCGGCCGCCGTGTCGGCCGCAGCCATCAGAAGCGCTCGTCGGGCCGCAGATAGCGCCATTGGCCGGGCGGCAGCTTGCCCAGCACCACGCTGCCCAGGCGCACCCGTTTCAGGCCCGTCACGTCCAGCCCGACCAGTTCGCACATGCGGCGGATCTGGCGCTTGCGGCCTTCGCGCAGCACGAAACGCAGCTGGTCTTCATTGGCCCAGCTCACCCGGGCGGGCTTGAGCCGCCGCCCGTCCAGGTCCAGCCCGTGGTGCAGCGTGCGCATGGCCAGGCTGCTGAGCCAGGGCTCCCCGGGCGGCACGGCGCGCAGCGGCCGCACCCGCACCAGGTATTCCTTCTCCACCGGGCTGTCTTCGCCGACCAACGTTTTGGCCACCCGGCCGTCCTGTGTCAGCACCAGCAGGCCGGTGGAGTCGATGTCCAGCCGGCCGGCCGGCGCCAGGCTGCGCAGGTGGCCGTGGTGGAACTTCAACGGCAGCTTGTCGTCGGCCCAGCGGTTGGCGGCGGTGACCAGCACCACCGCCGGCTGGTAGCCGTCCTCGGCCTGGCCGGAGACATAGCCGATCGGCTTGTTCAGCAGCACGGTGACACGCTGCGCCTGCTGGGTGCGGGCGGCCGGGTCGATCTCGATCGGCGTGTCGGGCAGCACGCGCTGGCCCAGCACCGCCGGCTGGCCGTTCACCAGTACCCAGCCGGCCTCGATCCATTCATCGGCCTCGCGGCGCGAGGCCAGGCCGCGTTCGGCCATCACCTTCGACAGGCGCACCCCGTCCCCTGCGGGAGCGGCGGCCGGCCCGGTTTGCTGATCAGTCATGCCAGGATTGGACCACGCCACAATACCGGCCATGCCCCAACATCCCGACCGTCTGATCCCGCTGCAAGGCGTCAGCAACTTCCGTGACCTGGGCGGCTATGCCGGTGAGGGCGGTCGCCCGCTGCGCTGGCGCCGGCTGTTCCGCAGCGACCACTTCGGCGCACTGACCGACGCCGACCGCACCCGGCTGGCGGCGCTGGGCATCGCCCGGTCGTTCGACTTCCGCGGCGTGGCCGAACGCGCCGCCACGCCCTACACGCTGCCTGGCGTGGCGCAGCACCCGCTGTCCATCGAGCCCACCGTGGTGCAGCGCCTGCAGGAGCTGGCCGCCGCCGGCACCCGGGTGACAGTGCCGGTGGTGCAGGGTCTGATGGGCGACCTGTACCGTGCGCTGGTGCTGGACCAGGCGCACCGCTTCGAAGAACTGTTCGCCCACCTGCTGGAGGCCGACGCGCCGGTGGTCTTCCACTGCACGGCGGGCAAGGACCGCACCGGCGTGGCCGCAGCGCTGATCCTGTTGGCGCTGGGTGTGCCGCGCGCGGTGGTGCAGCAGGATTACCTGCTCACCAACCAGCATTACCGCCACCCGCCGTTGCCGCAGACCGAGACGCCGATCGAGGTGCTGCAGGTGCTGTGGCGGGTCGACGACGGCTTTCTGGACGCTGCGCTGCAGACCATCGACGCCCAGCCAGGCGGGCTGCCAGCCTACCTGGAACAACGTCTGGGCCTGGGTCCGGCGGCGCTGGCAGCGCTGCGTGAGCGCCACCTGCAAGCGGCTTGAGCCGATGCCCAGGCGCCTGGCCAGAACGGCCGCAGAAGCGACCTGGGTGCCGGTGGGCCCCTAGTAGGGCCCGCCGAACAGCCCCAGCGCCTTGTCGGCCACGGCGGTGCCCACCCTGCGGCCCAGCGTGCGGCCCTCCAGGTCACTGCGCTCCCAGTGGATGCCGGTGAGGCGGCGCGAAAAACCGGCGGCGTCGGCCACCTCGCTGAGCCGGTGCCAGAGGAAGGTGATGTCGGTGGCCGGCAGCCCGGGGTCGGTGCGGAAGGCGCCCTTGGGCACGGTGGCCGTCAGCGTGACGACATCGCTGCCGCGCACCCGGGCGATGGCGGTGGCAGCTGCGGCACTGAAGGTGCTGTGGCCCGAGACGAAGTCGGGGAAGGGCGGCGTGCGGTTCACCGGCCGCTGCCAGGGCACCCAGGTCTCGCCCAGGATGGTCTGCGTGCCCAGGCCGGGGCCGCCCCAGGCACGGATGTTCTGACCGCGGTAGCGGATCGGGATCACCGTGGCCGGGCGCGACTGGTCGTGGAAGCGCTTGGCTTCCCAGGCGGCGATGCTGGCGTCCAGGCCGGCCTGGGCGGTGGTGAAGAACAGCTTCACGTCGCGGTCCAGGCTGTTGCCGTCGATCTGCGACACCTGCTCGGCGACTTGCAGCCACTGCCCGGGTGGGGTGACGCCGCCCGGGTTCTGCGCAAAGAAATCGCCCTGTGCCTTGCTTCGGTCGTCCAGTTCGGCGCTCAGGCGCAGCACCTCGTCGATCTCCCTCTGGGTCGCGCCGCGCGGGCTCAGAGCCGGGCGGAAGACCGCGCCCGAACTGAGCGCGAACGGCTTGACTCGCCCCCAGTGTGGCGTGAGGAACTTCTGCACCACCAGCTCGCCGGCCGCATTGGGCAGGCGCAGCGGCTGCCAGCGGTCGATGTCGGTCACCAGGTCGGGCGTGTTCACGCTCTGGTAGCCGGTGCAGTCGCTGTAGGCGCCCGGCGCCAGGTCGCCGCGCATGTTGGCACCGTCGTTGTTGCGTGACTGGATCACCAGGTAGGCCACGCCGCGGCCCACGAAGGCGGCTTGCCAGCCGCCCCGCGACGTCCCGGCATCGGCGATGTTGCTTTGCAACACCGGGTCGAACAGCGCCACTTGGGTGGGGAACAGCTCGGTCAGCACACCGTGGGCGGCATGGCTGACTGCCACCCGCTTGTTCGTCCTGGTCCACTCCAACGACCTGTACTTGTGCAGCCACGGCAGAGTGAAGTCGGCGTGCGCGTCGTAGTTGGCTCAGGCGTTGTAGATGGCCTCGTGCACCATGGCCAATGCCCGCGCTGCGATGGTGACCGGCGTCACTGTCGCGGCTGCGGCCCGCAGCATCACCCGGTTCCACTCCACCACGGCGCTGGGCGTGGTCCCGTTGGCATAGGCCGTGCCGGTGGCTGCCAGCGCGGCCCCCATGGCGGCGGTCTGGGAGAGGAAAGCACGACGTTGCATGGTGGTGGTCCGGCTGTTGGGCGGGCCCGACTGCCTGGCCCGCAGTGGCGCCGTTTATGACAGCTTTATCAAAATCCGCGAATCCCGTAATTCGGTGTTGTCGACACCGTTCAGCGCCCGCGCAGGAACAAACTGTCGAGTTCGCGCAGGCTCAGCTGCCGCCAGGTGGGGCGGCCGTGGTTGCACTGATCGGCGCGTTCGGTGCGTTCCATGTCGCGCAGCAGCGCGTTCATCTCCGGCAGCGTGAGCTGGCGGTTGGCACGCACTGCGCCGTGGCAGGCCATGGTGGCCAGCAGTTCGTCGCGCGCGCGCTGCACCACATGCGTGGCCCCCGCCTCGCCCACCTCGCCCAGTTCGGCCAGCACCGCACGCGCCAGGGCCACCGGGTCGGCGTCGGGCAACGCGGCGGGGCGGGCACGCACCGCCAGCACGCCGGGCGACAGCGGCGCCACGTCCAGCCCCAGTGCAGCCAGGGCATCGGCGCAGCCTTCGGCGGTGGCCAGCTCGGTGGGCGTGGCGGCAAAGGTGGCGGGGATCAGCAGCGGCTGGCTGCGCAGGGCCTGGCCGACGGCGTCACCTTGCGCGGCCTTGAGCCGCTCGTAGACGATGCGCTCGTGCGCCGCATGCATGTCGACCACCACCAGGCCCTGGGCGTTTTCGGCCAGGATGTAGGCGCCGGCCAGCTGCGCCAGCGCGCGGCCCAGCGGCCAGGCCTCGGCAGAGGCCCATGCCGGCGATGTCGACAGCCCTGGCGCCAGGTCGGCAGGCCGGGCCGCAGCCAGCGGCCAGCGCGGCGCCGGTTCCTGGGCATACAGCACGGCCAGGTCCTGCAGGCCGAGCCGCGTCTGTCCGCCTGCCACGGCGGGTTCCCAGGCCGGCCGGCTGGCCGGTGCGCTGGCGCTGCCGCCTGAAAAGTCGTTCGGCAGGTCGGCGAAGGCCGGCTGCGCCCCGGGGGTGCTGCCGGCCGGTGCTGGCATTGCGCCGGCCACCGGTGCGCGCGAGCCGGCCAGCGCCGCTTCCACCGCGTGCCGCACCGCCTGATGCAGCCCGCGCCCGTCGCGAAAGCGCACCTCGATCTTGGTAGGGTGCACGTTCACGTCCACCTGCAGCGGGTCGATGCTGACGAACAGTACCCAGCTCGGCTGCCGGTTGCCGTGCAGCACGTCCTCATAGGCCGCGCGGGCGCCGTGGCCGATCAGCCTGTCCCGCACGAAACGCCCGTTGACATAGGCATATTGCTGGTCGCTGCGGCTGCGCGCTGCATCGGGCAGGCCGGCGCGGCCCTGAACCCGCAGCTGGCCCACCGCCAGGTCCAGCGGCCGGCTCTGGGCGACGAACTCTTCGCCCAGCACGTCGGCGATACGCTGCGCGGCGCTGGCGCGGCGCCATTGCGCCACCAGCCTGCCTTCGTGCCACACCGCAAAGCCCACGTCGGGCCGCACCAGGGCATGGCGGCGCACGGCCTCCAGGCAGTGCGCCAGCTCGGTGGCGTCGGTCTTCAGGAACTTGCGGCGCGCCGGCGTGGCGAAGAACAGCTCGCGAACCTCGACGCTGGTGCCGGTGGCGCGCGCGGCTGGCTGCAGCTCGCCGCTGCGGGCGTCCAATCGGCTGGCGTGGGCGGCGTCGGCGGTGCGGCTGGCCAGGCTCAGCTCGGCGATGGAGGCGATGGCGGCCAGCGCCTCGCCACGAAAGCCCATGGTGCCCACGGCCTCCAGGTCATGCAGGCTGGCGATCTTGCTCGTGGCATGGCGCTGCACCGCCAGCACCAGCTGGTCGGCCGGGATGCCGGCGCCGTCGTCTTCCACAACCATGCTGCGCACGCCGCCGGCGGCCAGCCGCACGGTGACCTGGCTGGCGCCGGCGTCCAGTGCGTTGTCCACCAGTTCACGCACCACCGAGGCCGGCCGCTCCACCACCTCGCCGGCGGCGATCTGGCTGATCAGCGCATCGGGCAGGGCCTGGATGCGGCGCGGGGCAGTGGCCGATGTCATGCTGCGGATTATCCGGGCGGGCCGGGCGCCACACCGGCCCCGGATAATCAGTGGCCATGGACGCCCTGATGACCCTGGTCGACTTCATCCTGCATGTCGACCGCCACCTGCGCGAGTTCGTCGAGGCCTATGGTGGCTGGGTCTATGCCTTGCTGTTCCTGATCATTTTCGTCGAGACCGGCCTGGTGGTGATGCCCTTCCTGCCGGGCGATTCGCTGTTGTTCGTGGTCGGCGCGCTGGCCGGTGCCGGGCTGATGAACTACCCGTTGGTGATGGCGCTGCTGCTGTTGGCTGCGGTGCTGGGCGACCAGGTCAACTACAGCATCGGCCGTTACTTCGGGCCCAAGGTATTCGCCTGGCCGGACTCGCGCTGGTTCAACCGCCGCGCCTTCGAGCAGGCGCATGCGTTCTACGAGAAGTACGGCGGCATCACGCTGGTGCTGGCCCGCTTCATGCCGTTCGTGCGCACCTTCGTGCCGTTCGTTGCCGGCGTGGCCGAGATGAGCCGGGGCAAGTTCAGTTTCTACAACATCACCGGCGCCGTGCTGTGGGTGGTGGGCCTGGTGACGGCGGGCTACCTGTTCGGCAATGTGCCCTGGGTGCAGGCCAACTTCAGCAAGATCATCTGGGCCATGATCATCGTCCCTGGGCTGATTGCGCTGTTCGGTGCGTGGAAGGCACGGCGGGCTGCGGCGGCTTAGGGCCCGTTGCTGTCTTTGGCGTTGTTGAACGGCCGGCGTTCTACGGTCTGAGCGATCGCGCCGGGCCGGGCGGGCGTGTTTTTGCTCCGTGTCCCCCTCCTGCCTGCGGCCGGCTCCTCCTTTACCTGCGCAAAACACGCCCGCCCGACCCGGCGCTCAGGCACCACCGAGGCGCTCGGGACTTGGACATTCGCGCACCACCGCTGTGTCCGGGACGAGGACGGCGGGTGACTGGCTGACGTCAGTGAAGAAGGGAGAGCCGTAGGCCCGGAATGACATGGAGTCAGCCAGTCACCCGCCGTCCTCGGCCTCGCGCCGAACTGTGAATGTCGGCTGTTCACAAACGGCAAAGACTGCAGAGAGCCCGCTGATGCCGCTCACCAACCCGCCGCCACCCCGTCGCTGCGTGGATCGGCAGCGCCCTCGATACGGACATCGGCGTGCCTGACCAGGGCGCCGGCATGGCCCATGGTGTCGCTGAAGGGCTCGGCCAGCACCCCCACCGCGTGGTCGGCAGGCTGCAGTTGGGCCACCACCGCCGGGTCGATGCGCGGCTCCAGCTTCAGGCTGGTAGACAAATCGCCCAAGGTGCGGCCCAGCAGCCAGCGGGGGGCGGTCACCGCCTGCTGCAGCAGTTGGCCGAAGCGGGCATAACGCGGGTAGACAGCGTCCTGGGTCAGCGGTTGTCCCTCGCTGCCCATGGTGCCGAAGGGCATCACCCGGCCGTCGGCAAAGCGCGCCAGCGACGGGTTCAGGGTGTGGAAGGGCTTGCGGCCGGGCTGCAGGTGGTTCAGCGCTGCCGGGTCCATTGCGAAACTGATGCCGCGGTTCTGCCAGCAAATGCCGGTGTCCGGCACCACCACGCCCGAGCCCCACTCTCAGTAAACGCTCTGGATGAAGTTGACCGCACGGCCCTGGCGGTCGATGGCGCCCGTCCAGATGGTGTCGCCCGGCGCGGCCGGCTGCGGCCAGGGCAGGGCGCGCTGCATGTCGATGGCCAGCGCGCGGGCGTCCAGCGCCTCGGGCGCCTGAAATGACTGCGGGTCGGGCGGCAGCCGGCTGCGGTCGGTCACCACCATGTCGGGCCGGTAAGCCGACAGATCGGCCGCCGTCACTGGGCTGCCGTCACTGGGCTGCCGACGCTGGCCAGTCCGGCGGCGATGCGCGTGGCCAGCGGGCAGCAGTAGAAGCTGTCGAGCCCGTCTGCGCCAGCATGTGCAGCGTGGCAGCCAGCGCCGGCTGGCGCTGCAGGCTGCCCACCGCCGGCACCGCGCCGCCGGGCATGCAGGTCTCGGCAAAGCCGGGCTGGGGCTGCAGTTCGGCCAGCTTCTGCCGGTTCAGCGCATGCTGGCTGGCGCCGACGGTGCAGCCCTGCTCGGCATGCCGGATCGCGTCGGCCAGCAGCCGGGCCAGCGGCAGCGGGGTCTGCCAGTGCGCAGTGCTGGCAAGCGCCTGCGCCCGGGGTGTGGATCATGCAAGGCTCCGGTGCAGGGTGTCGCAGAGGCGGGCCGATTCTGCCGGCGTGGCGGGCCGGCGCGTCCGGCCGGCTGGGGCGGCGCTGGCAAAATCGGCGGTTTGGGGCTGCGACGACTGACACACACCATGGTGAACAAGAAAGATCCCGGCACCCACGTCGGCTTGTGGGTGGTGCTGGGCATTGTCACGTTGCTGCTGTTCGGGCTGATCGCCGGCCTCGGGATCCGTGCGATGCAGGCCAAGAAGGCACCCCCGGTGGCGGCTGTGCCCGCTGCTCTGGTGGCCACCGCCGATGTGCTGATCGAAGGCCCGCTGACCGGCGAGGTCGTCGGCAAGCTGTATTTCGAGCCGGGCAAGGCAGAACTGCCGGCCGACGCCTCCCTG
>JBBRVT010000153.1:0-9570 GCA_038246615.1 Burkholderiales bacterium | reverse complement strand
GCGCTGCTGCCGCCCGGGCCACCAGCCGGTGCTGGCAGCGGCCGACGCAGCCTTGCTGGCGCAGTGCGGCGCGCTGCTGCAGCCCGCCGGCCTGCGCCCGCCCATCGTCGGCGACCTGGCCAGCGCAATGGGCCTGCCACTGCCGGAGTTGCTGCCGTTCCTGGGCCGGATGGGTGCGCGCGGCCTGCTGGTGCAGGTGGCGCCCAACCGCTGGTTCCTGCCCGAGACGGTGGCCGACCTGGCGGCTGCGGCGCGGGCGCTGGCGGCTGCGCATGCCGACGGCGCCGTGGACGCCGCTGCCTACCGCGACCGCACCGGCATCGGCCGCAACCTGACGGTGCAGGTGCTTGAATTTCTCGACCGTGCGGGCATCACCCGCTTCGATGGCAAGCGACACTGGCTGCGCGGCGGATTGCTGTCAGCCTGCGATTGATTTCTTGGAGGGGCAGGGCTTCCCGGTGGAGCCCCCGGTCTTCAACACCGGTGTGATGCGCCCAGCGCGTCGGGTGGGTTCGACTCCCACGCCCCTCCGCCATGCAAACTGCGTTGCCGGTTGTCGTATCGGGTCAACAGCACGCGCTGCGGCAACGCAGTGGGGCGTCAGGCCGCAGCCAGCATCAGCGCGGCCGCCCGCTCGGCCGCCATGATCACCGGCGCATTGGTGTTGCCCGAGACCATCCTCGGAAAGACCGATGCATCGGCCACTCACAGCCCGTCGACGCCGCGCACCCGCTGCTGCGGGTCGACCACGGCCATCGCGTCGCTGCCCATGCGGCAGGTGCTGATGGGCCCGCGTTCAGGCATGGACGCCGGTGTATTCGCTCATGATGGCCAGGTCGCCCAGGTGCTCACGCGGGATCTCCTCGCCCAGTTGGCCGCGCTTGATCACCAGCACCCGCTGCGACACCGCAGCGATGAACTCCAGGTTCTGCTCCACCAGCACGATGGTCAGCGCCATGCGCTCGCGCAGCAGCACCAGGGTCTCGGCGATCTCTTCGATGATGGACGGCTGGATGCCCTCGGTCGGCTCGTCCAGCAGCAGCAGGCTGGGCTGGCCGGCCAGCGCGCGGGCCAGCGCCAGCAGTTGCTGCTCGCCGCCGGAGAGCGAGCCGCCGGCGCGGTCGAGCAGGGGCTTCAAGCGCGGAAAGTCGGCCAGCAGCTTCTCCAGCCCGGCGTCCACCGCCGTGCCCTGGGCGCCGGTCTTGATCAGGCCCATGCGCAGGTTGTCGCGCGCGCTCAGCGCCGGAAAGATCTCGCGCCCCTGCGGCACATAGGCCATGCCCAGCCTGGCGCGCTGGTGCGGCGCGGCGCGGGTGATGTCGTGGCCGTTGAACTGCACCGTGCCGGCGGTGGCGCGCAGCGCGCCGATCAAGGTGCGCAGCAGTGTGGTCTTGCCCATGCCGTTGTGGCCCAGGATGCCCACTGATTCGCCGGTGGTGATGGCCATGCTGATGTCGCGCAGCACCGGAATGGCGCCATAGCCGGCGTGCAGGCCTTGAACGGTCAGCATGGCTCAGTGCGCCTTTTTTCCAAGGTAGATCTGCTGCACCAGCGGGTCGGCCATCACCCGGTCGGGCGTGTCCTCGCGCACGATGGCGCCCTGGTGCAGCACCGTCACCTTCTTGGCGATCATGCGGATGAAGCTCATGTCGTGCTCCACCACCACCAGCGCATGCTGGCGGTTGATCTCCAGGATCAGCTCGGCGGTGCGCGCCACTTCGGCGTCGCTCATGCCGGCGGCGGGCTCGTCCAGCAAGATCAGCGCCGGGTCGGCGGCGATCACCACCGCGATCTCGACCCACTGCCGCAGGCCGTGTGCAAGCAGGCCGGCCAGGTTGTCCTTGTGGCTGAGCATGCCCACACGCTCCAGCGTGTCGCGGGTGATCAGGTCAGCCTTGGCCTTGGGGTTGGTGCGGCGCGCCGACAGCCAGACGTTCTCCCACACCGACAGGCCGTTGAACAGGCTGGGCACCTGGGTCTTGATGCCGATGCCCAACTGGCCCGGTTGGTGCGGCTGCATGTTGGAGATGTCTTTCCCGCGGAACAGGATCTGTCCCGAGGTCGGCTTGGTCTGCCCCGTCAGCAGCTTGAAGAAGGTGCTCTTGCCGGCGCCATTGGGGCCGATCACGCAGCGCAGTTCATTCTCTTGCAGGCTGAAATTGACGTCGCGCGTGGCATGCACGCCGCCGAAGCGCACGTTGAGCATGCGGGTTTCCAGCAGCGGAGTGCTCATCCGGCCGTCTCCGTGGGGGCCAGTGGTGCGGGGATGGCTTGCTTGGCGGCCGGCGCCCTGCGGCGGCGCCAGGCGGCGGCGATCACGTCGCCCAGGCTGGGCACGATGCCGCGTGGCACCAGCAGCACGAACACCACCAGGATGGCGCCCAGCACCAGGTTGGAATTGAAGGTCTGCTGGGTGCCGATCTGGGTGCTGAGCCACTGGATGACCACGCAGCCCACCACCGGCCCCACCAGCGTGCCCAGGCCGCCCACGATCACCCAGATGATGATCTGCGCCGACATCGCCAGGCCGAAGATGGTCGGGCTGGTGAAGGCGCCCCAGTTGGCGAACAGGCAGCCCGCCAGACCGGCGATGGCGCCGCCCAGGCTGAAGCAGATCAGCTTGTAGACGCGGGCGTCGTAGCCCAGCAGCAGCACACGCTGCTCGTTTTCCTTCGCTGCGATGATCACCCGGCCCAGCTTGGAGGCGATGAGCCAGCGCAGGCCCGCATAGACCAGCAGCAGGCACACCATGCTGACGGTGAACAGCGACTGCTGGCTCAGCACCGCGTCGGGGTCGCCAGGCACGTTGAGCGTGGGGATGCCCGGGATGCCGTTGAAGCCGCCGAGCGGCGCGCTGCCGATCTTCCACTCCGGCCCGGCGGTTGAATTGACCAGGTTGAACAGGATCAGCGTGACGGTGAGCGTGATCACGCCCATGTACACATCGGACAGCCGACCGTAGAAGATCACATAACCCAGCAGCGCAGCGAACAGCGCCGGGACGACGATGGCCAGCAAGAAGGGGATGGTGCTGTCGCCGATGTTGATCACCGCGATGGCATAGGTGTAGGCCCCCAGGCCGAAGAACGCGGCCTGGCCGAAGCACAGGATGCCGCCGAAGCCCCAGATGAAGCCCAGGCTCACGCCCAGGATGGCCATCACCGCATAGATGGTCAGCTGGATCAGCGTGAAGTCGTCCACCAGGCCGGGCAAGGCCAGCAGCAGCACCACGCCGATGGCCAATGTCAGCGCCGCGCTGCGCCAGGAGCTTGCAAATGCGGTCACAGCGACCCCTTGAAGAAACGACCGGTGATGCCCTGCGGCAACAGGCGCAGCATCACGATGGCAGTGAACAGCAGAGCCACCTCACCGAGCACCGGCGTGGTGAGAAAGGTGCCCAACTGGTTGATGGCGCCGAACAAACCAGACGCACTGACCAGCCCCGCCAGGATGGCCGGCCCGCCGCCGATCACCGTGATGAAGGCCTTGGCGATGAAGGCGCCGCCCATGGTGGGCACCACGCCCGTGAGGGGCGCCAGCAGCGCGCCGGCCAGCCCGGACAGCGCAGCACCCACCGCGAAGGTGACCGAGTACACCCGGCCGGGGCTGATGCCCAGCGCATCGGCCATCTCGGGCTTTTGCATGGTGCCGCGGGCGATCAGGCCCCAGGATGTCTTGGTCAGCACCCAGCGGATGGCCAGCGCCAGCACCACCGCCACCGCAATGATCACCAGCGTGTAGCTGCTGACCGAATAGGCGCCGATAGAGAAGCTGCCCAGCGGCGCCGACACGCCCACCGTGGTGTTGCCGGCGATCGAGGTGACGATGCCCACCAGCAGCAGCGACAGGCCCCAGGTGGCCAGCATGGTGTCGACCATGCGGCCATAGAGCCGCCGGATCACCAGCCGCTCCAGCACCACGCCGACCAGGCCCACCGCGATGGGCGCCACCACCAGCATCGCCAGCCAGAGATTGAGCCCCAGTCCGTGCGCGGTGATGGTGGCGTAGGCGCCCAGCATCATGAACTCGCCATGCGCCAGGTTGATCACCTTCATCATGCCGAAGATGACCGCCAGCCCTGCCGACACGATGACCAGGCCGGCCACGGCGTAAAGCACCTGGATGATGACGATGATTGCGAGGTCCATGCTGGGGGCGCCTTGGCGTGCTCAGACCTTGATGACGTACTGCTGGTTGTCGCGCGGGTTCTTCTTCAGGTCACACACCGCGCTGGTGTCGGTGGGCGCCTGCTGCTGGAAGGTCTGCAGGATGTTGAGCTTCTTGGCTTTCACCTCGGCCACGCTCACGTTCAGGATGCAATGGTGGGTGGCCGGGTCGATGGTGACCTTGCCGCTGGGGCCGTTGATGCTGATGCCAGATTCCAGCGCGGTGGTGACCTTGCCGATCTCGACCGAGCCCGCCTTCTTCACGCCTTCGGCCCAGAGCTTGAAGCCCTGGTAGGTGCCCATGGCCAGCTCGGTGATGTTGGGGTAGTCCTTGCCGAAGCGCTTGTGGAAGCGCTCCTTGAAGGCCTTGTTCTCGGGCGTGTCGATGTTCTCGAAATAGTTGTAGCAGAGCAGGAAGCCGTCGGCTTCTGCGGGCGACAGCACGATGTGCTCGTTGCCCACCGCGAAGGTGGTGGAGGCCAGCGGAATCTTCTTGGTCAGGCCCGCCGCCGCCCACTGGCGGTAGAACGACATGTGCGCACCGCCTACCAGGGCCGAGACCACCATGTCGGGCTTGGCGGCCTCGATCTTGGCGATGGTCGGGCCGAAGGTCGTCACGTCCAGCGGGAAGAAGTCGATCGAGGCGACGCTGCCGCCGTTGTCCTGCACGAACTTCTTCACCCACTGGGAGGTGATCTGGCCGTAGTTGTAGTCGGCGGCGATCACGTAGACCTTCTTGCCCCACTTGTTCATCGCATAGGGGATCAGCTTGCCCACCGTCTGCGCCGGCGTCACGCCGGTCATGAAGCTGCCGCGGTCGCACACGCCGCCTTCGTACTGGGTGTTGTAGAAGTACAGCGTCTTGTTGCGGTTGAGCACCGGGCGGATCACCTCGCGTGAAGCCGAGGTGATGCCGCCGTGCACCACCGCCACCTTGTCCTTCAGCGCCGCCTGCTGGGCAAACTGCGCGTACATCTGCATGTTGCTCTGCGTGTCGTAGCTGAACAGCTTCAGCTTCTTGCCGAGCAGGCCGCCGGCGGCGTTCTGCTCCTCGATGGCCAGGGTCAGGCAATCGACCATCGGCTTGCCGTAGATGTCGAGTCCGCCGGACAGGTCGTGGATGCTGCCCACGCCAATTTCGTCGGCGGCCAGGGCCGACAAGGGCAGGATGGCCGAGCTGCCTGCCAATGCGGCGGCGCCCGAGGTCTGGATGAATTTGCGACGGTCCATGGTGATTCCTGTTGTGTTGTCTGGAGAGGGCAGGGCAGCCAGCCGCCCTGCGGCCGGCCTGGGGGAAACGCTCAGATGGCTTTCCAGTCACCGGCCTGCTCGAAGGCATAGGCGGCGCGGTAGATGGTGGCTTCATCGTAGTGCTTTCCGATCAGCATCATGCCAACCGGCAGGCCGCCGACCAGGCCACATGGCACGCTGATGGCCGGGTGGCCGGTGATGTTGAACGGGCTGGTGTTGGGCAGCATCTCGAAGGCGCGTGCCACCACCTCTTCCACTGGCGCGCCGGCAGGGGGCAGCGGCGTCGCCGTCATCGGCACGGTGGGCATCAGCAGCAGGTCGAAATCCGACAGCGCACTGTCGTAGGCGGCGGTCAGCTGGCGGCTCAGGTTCTGCGCCTTGGCGTAGTAGTGGCCGCGGTAGTGCTGGATGAAGTACTCACCCAGCACCATGGTGAGCTTCAGCGTCTCCGACAGCTCGTCGGCGCGTGCCTTCCAGCCCGCGTGGAAGTCGACCATGCTGGTGACGTACAGCCCCTTCCAGTTGAAGCCGTGGCCGTTGTCCTTCATCATCTGCTGGGTGGCGCCCTCGGCGGCGATGGGCAGCCAGATGGCCGGGCCGACCAGGTGCATCGGCACCGACACCTCGGACACCTTGGCGCCGAGTGCGGTGAACACCGCTGCGGCCTTCTTCACCTTGGCGTCGCTGTCGGCCATGCTCTGCGGCCAGCCGAAGCCCTCTGTCACGATGCCGATCTTCAGCCCGGCCACGCCCTGCTTCATCAGGTCGGCATAGGGCTTGGCGCCCTGGCCGGCATGCTGGCGCGGGTCGAGCCCGTCGGGGCCGGCCAGCACTTCCAGCATCAGCGCGTTGTCGGTCACGTTGGCCGTCATCGGGCCGGTGTGGTCGATGGTCAGCTCGATGGGCATCACGCCGGTGTAGGGCACCAGGCCGTGGGTGGCCTTCATGCCGACGATGCCGCAGAAAGCCGCCGGCATGCGGATCGAGCCGCCCTGGTCGCCGCCGATGGCGAGATCGACCTCACCGGCTGCCACCAGCGCTGCGCTGCCCGACGACGAGCCGCCGGCCGAGTAACCCATGCGGTGCGGGTTGTGCACCGGCGCGGGCGAGCTGGTGTGCGATCCGCCCGAGAAGCAGAAGTACTCGCAGGTGGCCTTGCCCACCACGGTGGCGCCGGCATCGAGCAGCCGGGTGACGATGGTGGCGTCCACGTTCGGCACATAGCCTTCCAGGGTGGAGGCGCCGTTCATCATCGGCACGCCGGCCAGGCAGACGTTGTCCTTCAGCACCACGGTCTTGCCGGCCAGCTTGCCCTCGGGCTTTCCCTTGATGGTGGTCTTCGCATACCAGGCGCCGTACTTGTTCTCCTCAGCCGACGGAAAGTAGCCCGGCGTGCGCGGGTAGGTGACACGCGGTACGTAGTCGGGCAGGGCGTCCACCACGTCGTAGGCGTCGAAATTGGCCTGCAGCAGGGTGTTGTAGACACCGGCCTGCTCGGGCGACAGATGGATGCCCAGGCTCAGGGCAACGTCCTGCAACTGGTCGAGGGTGGGGCGTTTGATGGCCATGGAATCTCCGTGTGTTGGTTGGTGCCTGCACTGCAGGCCCCGGTGGTGCCGGCAGGCCTGGTCGCGCGCCTGCTGAAGCTGTCTCATGCAACCGATGCACGTTCAAGGTGCACAAACCATTCTGCTGCTCATTGCTTTCCACAGCAAGCAATTTCTTTGCCTGGGAAAACAAAGCGGGCGGCGATGGCGCTGCGGCCAGGCTGGCCGGGCGGTCACGCCGACAGGCGCGTGATCACACGGAACTGGTGCCCTTCGGCACGGGCCAGATAGATCGGCGTGTGGCTGTTGCCCGCGCCGGCATAGCTTGCCGCACGCGCACTCTGATAGCGCAGGGGCGCGCGGCCCATGTCCTCCCAGTCGGGCGGTGAGCGCAGTGCCTGGTTGAACAGGGCAGCCAGGAAGTGCACACCCTCGTAAGTCGACTGGCCGAAGGTGTTGAGCGTGGGCGCGCGCTCGCCGAAGTGATTGCAGTAGCGCGCCTTGAAGGCCAGGTTCTCGTCGGTGTCGAGGTTGGCGAAATAGCCGCTCGAGACAAACAGGTCGTCGGCGTTGTCGGCGCCGATGCCCAGCAGCTCGTTCTCGCCGATGGCGCAGGACAGCCGCAGCGCCCGCTGTGCCAGGCCGGCGCGGCCGAAGGCGCGGTTGAAGTCGACCGAATCCTGGCCCACCAGGGACACCAGCACTGCGTCGGCGCGGCATTGCCGGATCTGGTCGAGCACTGCGCTGAAATCGGTGGTGCCGAACGGCACATAGCTTTCGGCCACCATGGCGCCGCCGGTCTCGGCGATGTAGTCGCGCGCCTGGCGGTGCGACACATGGGGCCACACATAGTCATTGCCGACCGCCAGCCAGCGCTGCGGTTTGCGGTGCTGGCCCAGCCAGTTGAGCGCCGGGCGCAGCTGGTCGGCTGTCACCTCGCCGATGGCGAACACGCCCGGCGTGCGCTCGCCGCCTTCGTACAGCGGCGTGTAGATGAACGGGAGGTGCCCGCCCACCGCGCGCAGGATGCGGTGCCGCACTGCGCTGGTGTGCAGGCCGATCAGCGCGTCGATCTGGCCGGTCTCGACCAGATCGACCAGGGTCGCCTCGATGTCGGGAGCGTCGTCGGCGGCATTCACCGTCAGCAAGCGGCAGCTGCGGCCGCGGATGCCGCCGGCCCGGTTGATCTCGGCCACCGCCAGCCGGGCACAGGCCAGGCCCGACGGGCCCCAGATGCCGGCCGAGCCGCCCAGCGGCACGCACAGCGCCACGGCCAGATCCGGCTGCGTGCCGGCAGCGAGCGGCATCCGTGCGGCACCGTTGAGGCGTGGACGCAAGGGCGCGCGGTTGCCGAAGGCCGGGCCCGCCCTGGGTAAAACACCGAGACACGTTGAGGTCATGCTGCCGACTCCTGGTGGTGCACCAATGTGGAATTCTTTTGCCCGGATGCCGCGCGTGCTGCACCACAGTGGTTTCCCTGGAAAGCGATTTTGCGTAAACTCTGCGATCAATCAGACCCGTGATTGCACTGACCATGCCCGACAACGACATCTCCGAGTATCTGGCCTACCTGCTTGCTTCGGCGCACCGCCGCATGCACCTGGGCCTGGCGCAGTCGATCGCCGCCGAAGAGGTGACTGAAGAGCAATGGCGGGTGCTGCAGGTGCTGTCCGACGAGCAGGGCCGGTCGATGGGTGAACTGGCCGAGCAGGTGCTGATGAACCACCCCGCGCTTACCAAGAACATCGACCGCCTGGTCAGCCGCGGGCTGGTGCAGCGCGCGGCAGATGCGTCTGACAACCGCAAGGTGCTGGTCTACATCTCCGACCTGGGTCTGGACATGGTGCAGCGACTGAAGGTCACGGTCGATGCGCACCACGGCGCGGTCGAGGAGTCCATGGGTCCGCGCAAGGTGGAACAGCTCAAGCGGCTGCTGAAGCAGTTCATCGAGGAATCGGCCGGCAGCTGATCCCTGCGGCGCTGCTCCAGGGGAAAACGCCTGCGGCCGGCCGCAGGCGGCTCCCTAGAATGGGACAGATGCCCAAGGAGCTGCACCCGATGCCATCCCAACGCCGCGGCGCTGCCAAGCCCGCCGCTGACGCCGCCGCCGCAGGCAGCGCACCGCGTGTGCTCAAGAAGTACCCCAATCGGCGGCTGTACGACACCCGCAACAGCAGTTACATCACGCTGGCTGATGTCAAGCAGATGGTGCTGGAAGGCGAGACCTTCGAGGTGCGCGACGCCAAGACCGGCGACGAGATCACCCGCAGCATCCTGCTGCAGATCATCCTGGAAGAAGAAACCGGCGGCATGCCGATGTTCACCAGCCAGATGCTGGCGCAGGTGATCCGCTTCTACGGCCACTCCATGCAAGGCATGATGGGCTCCTACCTCGAGAAGAACCTGCAGACCTTCGTCGATCTGCAGGGCCGCTTTGCCGAGCAGGGCAAGGGCCTGTACGACCCCAAGGCCTTCACGCCCGAGATGTGGTCGCACTTCATGACCGGCCAGGCGCCGCTGATGCAGGGCCTGATGGGCAACTACCTCGAGCAGAGCAAGAACCTGTTCGTGCAGATGCAGGAGAAGGTGCAGGAGCAGATGCAGGC
>JBBRVT010000152.1:0-9574 GCA_038246615.1 Burkholderiales bacterium | reverse complement strand
GGCGACAGCATCGCCATCCCGCAGCATCTGAACATCTCGCGCCTGCGCAGCCTGGAGCTGCAGCGGCCGATGCTGCGCGCCACCAACACCGGCGCCACTGCGGTGATCGACCACCGCGGCGTGGTGCAGGCGGCGCTGCCAACGTTCAGCGTGGGCGTGCTCAACGCCACGGTACAGGGCCGCGAGGGCCTGACGCCGTTCGCCCGCTGGGCCGGGGCCGCCGGGCTGTGGCCGCTGTGGGCCCTGGCGGCGCTGGGCCTGGCCTGGCCGGTGACCCGGGGGGCGGCCGGTAAACTCGGCCGTTGACCTTGATTTGCCGTCCGCTGCGCCACCTGCGCCGCAGACCCTGCCGATGCCCACCTTCCAGCAACTGATCCTCCGCCTGCAAGACTACTGGGGCCAGCAAGGCTGCGCGCTGTTGCAACCTTACGACATGGAAGTGGGCGCTGGCACCAGCCACACCGCCACATTCCTGCGCGCCCTGGGCCCCGAGCCCTGGAAGGCGGCCTATGTGCAGCCCAGCCGCCGGCCCAAGGACGGCCGCTACGGCCAGAACCCGAACCGCCTGCAGCATTACTACCAGTACCAGGTGGTGCTCAAGCCCGCACCGGCGAACATCCTGGAGCTCTACCTGGGCAGCCTGGAGGCGGTGGGTTTCGACCTGAAGGCCAACGACGTCCGCTTCGTCGAGGACGACTGGGAGAACCCCACGCTCGGCTGCTGGGGTCTGGGCTGGGAGGTCTGGCTCAACGGCATGGAGGTGACGCAGTTCACCTACTTCCAGCAGGTCGGCGGCATCGACTGCAAGCCGATCACCGGCGAGATCACCTATGGCCTGGAGCGGCTGGCGATGTACCTGCAGGGCGTGGACAAGGTCTACGACCTGGTCTGGACCGACGGCCTGAAGTACGGTGACGTTTACCACCAGAACGAGGTGGAGCAGAGCACCTACAACTTCGAGCACAGCGATGTCGACTTCTTGTTGCAGGCCTTTGCCGCGCACGAGAAGCAGTCCAAGTACCTGATGGACCAGCAGCTGGCGCTGCCGGCCTACGAGCAGCTGCTGAAGGCCGGCCACAGCTTCAACCTGCTGGACGCGCGCGGCGCGATCAGCGTGACCGAGCGTGCCGCCTACATCGGCCGCATCCGCAACCTGGCGCGGGCGGTGGCGCAGAGCTATCTGGACAGCCGCGCGCGGCTGGGCTTCCCGATGGCGCCCCGGGCCTGGGCCGACGATGTGCTGGCGCAGATCGCACAGGCTGCCCACCTGAGCGCCCAGAAGAAGGCGGCCTGACATGCGTGACCTGACAAGTCGTGAGCTGAAGAACCTGCTGGTGGAACTGTTCGTCGAAGAGCTGCCGCCCAAGGCGCTGAAGAAGCTGGGCGAGGCCTTTGCCGGCGGTCTGGCCGCCGCGCTGCAAGCCCAGGGCCTGGTGGCGGCCGATGCGGTGGTGACGCCGTTTGCCTCGCCGCGCCGGCTGGCCGCGCACATCACCGGCGTGGCGGCAAAGGCGGCCGACCGCACGGTGCAGCAGAAGCTGATGCCGGTGGCAGTGGCCCTGGGCGCCGACGGCCAGCCCACGCTCGCGCTGCTGAAGAAGCTGGCCGCGCTCGGTGCCGACGCGTCGGCGGTGCCGCTGCTCAAGCGCGCGCCCGACGGCAAGGCCGAGGCGCTGTTCCTCGACAGCACCGTGGCTGGCGCCACGCTGGCCGACGGCCTGCAGAGGGCGCTGGCCGAGGCCCTGGCCAAGCTGCCCATCCCCAAGCTGATGGGCTACCAGCTGGAGGCCGGCGCTGCTGCGGCCGATCTGCAGCCGGGCTGGACCACGGTGCATTTCGTGCGGCCGGCGCATGGCCTGGTGGCGCTGCATGGCGCCGACGTGGTGCCCATCACTGCGCTGGGCCTGCAGGCCGGCCGCAGTACCCAGGGCCACCGCTTCGAGGCAGCCGTCAGCCCGGTGTTGCTGGCCGATGCCGACAGCTACGCCGACCAGCTGGCCAACCAGGGTGCGGTGATTGCCAGCTTCGCCGAACGCCGGGCCGAGATCGCCCGCCAGCTGGCCGCCGTGGCGGCCACGGCCGGACCCGGCCTGAAGCCGATCGACGATGACGCCCTGCTCGACGAAGTGACGGCCCTGGTCGAGCGCCCCAACGTGCTGCTGTGCCGCTTCGAGCCTGAATTCCTGACGGTGCCGGCCGAGTGCCTGATCCTGACGATGAAGGCCAATCAGAAGTACTTTCCGCTGCTCGACGCTGCGGGCAAGCTGACACACCAGTTCCTGGTGGTCAGCAACATCCGCCCGGCCGACGCCAGCGCGGTGGTCGGCGGCAACGAGCGGGTGGTGCGCCCGCGCCTGGCCGACGCCAGGTTCTTCTTCGACCAGGACCGCAAGAAGACGCTGGAGTCGCGCGTGCCGGCGCTGGACAAGGTGGTCTACCACGGCAAGCTGGGCAGCCAGGGCGCGCGTGCCGGGCGGGTGCGGGCCATCGCGCATGCCATCGTCAACCAGCTGCGCCTGGCCACCGTGCCGTACACCGTGGACGCGCAGGACGGGTTCGCGGTGCTCGACAGCAAGGTGCAGCAGGCTGCGCGCCTGGCCAAGTGCGACCTGTTGACCGACATGGTGGGCGAGTTCCCCGAGCTGCAGGGCACGATGGGCGGCTACTACGCCCGGCATGAAGGCCTGCGCGACGGCGTGGCCATCGCCATCGAAGACCACTACAAGCCCCGCTTTGCCGGAGACGCGCTGCCGCGCAACCACACCGGCACCGTGCTGGCGCTGGCCGACAAGCTGGAGACGCTGTGCGGCCTGTTCGGCATCGGCCAGTTGCCCAGCGGCGACAAAGACCCGTTCGCGCTGCGCCGCCAGGCGCTGGGCATCATCCGCATCCTGGTCGAGAAGAACCTGCCGCTGGCAGTGCCGGCGCTGCTGGACGCCGGCTTCGGCGCGTTCGACGACGGTGTGCTCACCCACGCCACGGCGCGTGACGACCTGCTGCACTTTGCAGACGACCGCCTGGTCGGCCTGCTGCGCGAGCAGGGCTACAGCGCCCAGGAGGTGGACGCGGTGGTGGCGCTGCGGCCATCGCCATGGGGCAGCATCCCCAAGCGGCTGGCGGCGGTGCGGGCCTTTGCCGCACTGCCCGAGGCCGCGCCGCTGGCCGCAGCCAACAAGCGGGTCGGCAACATCCTGAAGAAGAGCGAGGGCGGCGCCGCAGCGGCGGTCGACACCGGCCTGCTGGCCGAGCCGGCCGAGGCCGCGCTGCATGGCGCGCTGGCCCACCTGGCGCCGCTGGCCGACCGGCTGTTCGATGCCGGTGACCTGGCCGGGTCGCTGCAGGTGCTGGCCGGCCTGAAGGCGCCGGTGGACGCCTTCTTCGACGGCGTGATGGTCAATGCCGACGACCCGGCGCTGCGCGCCAACCGTCTGGCGCTGCTGGGCACGCTGCATGCTTCGATGAACCGCGTGGCCGACCTGGCCCGCCTCGCATCCTGACCCGCCGAAAGCGCCCTTGCCACGCACCATGCCGCACGCCGTCAAGCTCGTCATCCTCGGCCGCGACGGCATCTTGAACGACTTCCGTGACGACCACGTGAAGGCACCGGAGGAGTGGTTTGCGATCCCCGGCGCGCTGGAGGCGGTGGCCCGGCTGAACCACGCCGGCTGGCATGCGGTGGTGGCCACCAACCAGTCGGGCATCGGCCGCGGCATGATCGACATGGCCTCGGTGAATGCGGTGCACAAGCACATGCACAAGAGCCTGCAGGCAGTGGGCGGGCGCATCGATGCGGTGTTCTTCTGCCCGCACACGCCCGAGGACGGCTGCGACTGCCGCAAGCCGCAGCCCGGGCTGCTGCGCGACATCGGCAAGCGCTACGCCATCGACCTGAAGCATGTGCCGATGGTCGGTGACACCCTGCGCGACCTGCAGGCCGCTGCTGCCGCCGGCTGCGAGCCGCATCTGGTGCTCAGCGGCCGCGCCGCCGGGCTGGACAGCGACGCGGTGCAGGCGCTGGCCGACCAGGTGCCCGGCACACGGGTGCATGACGACCTGCCGGCGTTTGCCGAGCACCTGCTCGGCCGCGGCACGGCCAGCCCCTGAAAGCGCAGCACCCGATGATCTACCTGCGCAGCGCGCTCTACATCGTCTTCCTGCTGGTCACGCTGGTCCCCTGGGCGCTGGTGGCGGTGGTGTTCTCGGCGTTCCAGCGTGGTGCGCCGATGTACTGGCTGTGCGCCGGCTGGCTGAAGACCACGGTCTGGGGCGCCAAGGTGATCTGCGGCGTGCACTACCGGGTGCAGGGCCTGGAGCACCTGCCCACCGCCGCCGACAGCACCGCCGCAGTGCTGCTGGCGCCCAAGCACCAGAGCACCTGGGAGACCTTCGCCTTCCCGGCGATCATGCCGCACCCGCTGGCCTATGTGTTCAAGCGCGAGCTGCTGTGGATCCCGTTCTTCGGCTGGGCCATCGGCCGCATGGACATGATCCACATCGACCGCAGCCGCCGCACCGAGGCCTGGGCCAAGGTGCTGGCCCAGGGCAAGCGGCTGATGGCGCAGGGCAACTGGGTGATCATGTTCCCCGAAGGCACCCGCGGCGCGCGGGGGCAGAAGGGCGAGTACAAGTCGGGCGCGGCACGCCTGGCCATCACCACCGGCACGCCGATCGTGCCGGTCGCCGTCACTTCGGCGCGCTGCTGGCCGCGCAAGAGCTGGCTGCTGCGGCCCGGGCTGATCGAGGTGTCGATCGGCCGGCCGATCCCGGTGGCAGGCCGGCGGCCCGACGAGCTGATGCGCGAGGTGGAGGCCTGGATCGAAGCCGAGATGCACCGCCTCGACCCCGAGGCGTATCCGCCCATGCCGCCGGCGGTGGCTCCGTAGAATCGTTGGAAATGTCCAGACCCGGCCGACCCGACGTCGCCCAGCAGCTGTCGCTGTTCGACACACCACCGTCGCGCGCCCTGCGCGACGAGCCGGTCGCATCGGTGCCGCCTGCGGTGGGTTCCAGCGTGCCGCCGCCGAAGGTGACAGCCGGAGCGCCGCCCGCTCCGCTGACCACCACCGCGCCGCCCGCAGCCCTGGTGCCCCACTTCCAGCACCCGCGCGCCCAGCGCAGCATCGCGCTGGCCGGCCACCAGGTAGGCTATGAATTCCGCCGCGCCCGGCGGCGCAGCATCGGCTTCGTCGTCGGCGCCGAGGGCCTGAGCGTCAGCGCGCCGCGCTGGGTGGCGGTGGCCGAGGTGGAGCAGGCGTTGCAGGCCAAGGCCGGCTGGATCCTGCGCAAGCTGCATGAACAGCAGGAGCGCGCCCGCCGCCTGCAGGCCGCCAAGGTTGCGTGGCAGGACGGCACCAGCCTGCCCTTCCTGGGCGAGACGGTGATCCTGCTGCTGGACCCACGCGTGACCGGCGCCCAGCTCGACAGCGCGGCCGGCACCTTGCCGGGCGTGCCCCGGCTCACCCTGCACCTGGGCCTGCCGCAGACCGCCACCCAGGTGCAGATCCGCGACCTGGTGCAGACCTGGCTGCAGCGGCAGGCGCGGCGGGTCTTCGAGGAGCGTTGCGCCCACTTCGCACCGAAGCTGGGCGTGCGCATCAAGCGGCTGTCACTCAGCTCGGCCGCCACCCGCTGGGGCAGCGCCAGCGCCGACGGGTCGGTGCGGTTGAACTGGCGGCTGGTCCACTTCGCGCTGCCGGTGATCGACTACGTGGTCACCCACGAGCTGGCGCACCTGCGCGAGATGAACCACAGCCCGGCCTTCTGGGACGTCGTGCGCTCGGTGCTGCCGGATTTCGAGCACAGCCGCAGCGCGCTGCGCAGCGAGGTGCTGCCCGCGCTGGATTGATCTTCGCGGTGGGCGCATCCGCCTATTGGGGGAGGCAGGCTGGAGCGATTGCCGGGCACACTCCGCCGATCTGCTGTCTTCAACGCCATGCAGGGAGAAAACGGTGCGGCGCCCCAGCTGGGTGGCCAGCAAGCCGGCGGTGCGACGGCGGTGGGCCTCCAACGGCCCACCGCCGTTTTTCCTGCTGCGGGCCGTGGGCTACATTGACGTGCACGTCAACCCGCCGCTTCCAGGAGACACCCCCATGAGCCAACTGCCCGGCCTCGATTTTCAACTCGGTGAAGACATCGACGCGCTGCGCGACGCGGTGGCCACGTTCGCCGCGGCCGAGATCGCCCCGCGCGCGGCCGAGATCGACCGCAGCGACCGCTTCCCGGCCGACCTGTGGCGCAAGCTGGGCGAGCTGGGCGTGCTGGGCATCACCGTGCCCGAGCAATACGGCGGCGCCAACATGGGCTACCTGGCCCACATGGTGGCGATGGAGGAGATCAGCCGCGCCAGCGCCAGCGTGGGCCTGAGCTACGGTGCGCACAGCAACCTGTGCGTGAACCAGCTCAAGCGCAACGGCACCCAGGCGCAGAAGGCCAGGTACCTGCCCAAGCTGGTCAGTGGCGAGCATGTGGGCGCGCTGGCGATGAGCGAGTCCGGCGCCGGCAGCGACGTGATCAGCATGAAGCTGCGCGCCGAGTGGAAGGATGCGAGTGCTGCGGGCGGCGGCTGCTACCTGCTCAACGGCAGCAAGTTCTGGATCACCAACGGCCCGGACGCCGACACCCTGGTGGTGTACGCCAAGACAGATGTGGAGATGGGCGCGCGCGGCGTGACCGCCTTCATCATCGAGAAGACCATGCCCGGCTTCAGCTGCGCGCAAAAGCTCGACAAGCTGGGCATGCGCGGCAGCCACACCGGCGAGCTGGTGTTCCAGAACGTGGAAGTGCCGCCGCAGAACGTGCTGGGCCAGGTGGGCGGCGGCGCGCGGGTGCTGATGAGCGGGCTGGACTACGAGCGCGCGGTGCTGGCCGCCGGGCCCATCGGCATCATGCAGAGCGTGATGGACAACGTGGTGCCCTACATCCACGACCGCAAGCAGTTCGGCCAGAGCATCGGCGAGTTCCAGCTGATCCAGGGCAAGGTGGCCGACATGTACACCGTGCTGCAGGCCGGCCGGGCCTTCTGCTACACCGTGGGCAAGAACCTCGACAAGCTCGGCGTCGAGCATGTGCGCCAGGTGCGCAAGGACTGCGCCAGCGTGATCCTGTGGTGCGCCGAGAAGGCCACCTGGATGGCCGGCGAGGGCGTGCAGATCTTCGGCGGCAACGGCTACATCAACGACTACCCGCTGGGCCGGCTGTGGCGCGACGCCAAGCTCTACGAGATCGGCGCCGGCACGTCGGAGATCCGCCGCATGCTGATCGGCCGCGAGCTGTTCGCTGAAACGCTGTGAGCGCCCCCAGACCTGCCGCTGCGCGTCAGGCCCCCCGAGGGGGAATGAGGAAACTTGGGAGCGGCCCGGCGTTTCCTCATGAGCGCGGGCGCCAGGGCTGGCATGCCCGCTGCTTAAACTGTGCAGCGCACCATTCGCCGGCCGGAAGGGCCCCGTCCATGAGCACCGAACTGCAGGAACTGTTCCAGAACAACCGCGCCTGGGCTGCCACCACCGAGGAGCGCGAGCCGGGCTTCTTCACCCGCCTGCTGAACCAGCAGAACCCGCAGTACCTGTGGATCGGCTGTTCCGACAGCCGCGTGCCGGCCAACGACCTGGTGGGCATGCTGCCGGGTGAACTGTTCGTGCACCGCAACGTGGCCAACCTGCTGGTGCACTCCGACCTGAACGCGCTGTCGGTCGTCCAGTACGCGGTCGATTCTCTGCAGGTCAGCCACATCATCGTGGTGGGCCACAGCAACTGCGGCGGTGTGCGCGCGGCCCTGCACAACACCCGCTCTGGCCTGGTGGACAACTGGCTGCGCCATGTGCAGGACGTGCGCGACGCGCACGAGGGCTTTCTGATCAGCCTGCACGAGAGCCTGCAGGTCGATGCCCTGGTGGAGCTGAACGTGCTGGAGCAGGCCCGCAATGTCTGCCGCACGACCGTGGTGCGCGACGCCTGGGTGCGCGGCCAGGGCGTGGTGGTGCATGGCTGGGTCTACGGCCTGCACAACGGCCTGCTCGAAGACCTGAAGATCACCGCCGACGCCGCCGAACAGGTCGGCCCGGCCTACGACACTGCGCTGGCCCTGGTCAGGCAGCGCTACCGCCTGCAGCATGCCGCGCTGACTGCCCTGGCGGCGCCTGTGACACCGGTCGCGCCGCTGACACCGGCCGGCGCCTTGAGCGACCATTGAGCCACCATTGAGCCACCATTGAGCCACCATTGAGCCACCATTGAGCGACCACTGACCGCCCGAGCAACTCCGACGATGTTTCCGCACCGCCTCAACGACAGCCGCGCCTATGCCATTGCCCAGGCCATGCTGGACGGCTTCGACCGCCATTACCGCCTGTTCCGCGAGACCAGCCGCGAAGCCAAGCGCCGCTTCGAGCAGGCCGACTGGCATGGCCAGCAACGCGCCCAGCGCGAGCGCATCGAGTTCTACGACAAGCGCGTGGAAGAGGCAGTGGAACGCCTGCAGCGCGAGTTCAATGCCGCCAGCCTGGAAGACGACACCTGGCAGCAGGTCAAACTGCACTACATCGGCCTGTTGGTGAACCACCGCCAGCCCGAGCTGGCCGAGACCTTCTTCAATTCGGTCACCACCAAGATCCTGCACCACAGCTACTTCCGCAATGACTTCCTGTTCGTGCGGCCTGCTGTCAGCACCGAGTACATCGAGAACGACGAGCCGGCGTCGTTGCCCACCTACAGGGCCTACTACCCCAGCCGCGACTCACTGCGCGAGACCCTGCTGCGCATCGTCGATAACTTCCAGTTGCAGCGGCCGTTTGCCGACCTGGGCCGCGACATCGACGCGGTGATGGACGCACTGCGCCAGCATGTGGGCGATGGCGTGCGGCTGCGCGCCAACTTCCAGATCCAGGTGCTCAGCTCGATGTTCTTCCGCAACAAGGGCGGCTACGTCATCGGCAAGATCGTCAACGGCTTTGCCGAGACACCGTTTGCGCTGCCGGTGCTGCACAACGACGCCGGGCAGCTCTACATCGACGCCGCGCTGTTCGCCGAAGACGACCTGCTGATGCTGTTCAGCTTTGCGCGCGCCTACTTCATGGTCGACATGGAGATCCCCAGCGCCTACGTGCAGTTCTTGCGCAGCCTGATGCCGCGCAAGCCGCGCAACGAGATCTATTCGGCCCTGGGCCTGCAGAAGCAGGGCAAGAACAATTTCTACCGCGACTTTCTCTACCACCTGCGCCATTCCAGCGACATGTTCGGCATCGCCCCGGGCATCAAGGGCATGGTGATGCTGGTGTTCGACCTGCCCTCGTTCCCCTATGTGTTCAAGGTGATCAAGGACTTCTATCCGCCGCAGAAGGACACCACGCGGGAGCTGATCAAGAGCAAGTACCTGCTGGTGAAGACGCACGACCGCGTCGGCCGCATGGCCGACACGCTGGAGTACGCCAGCGTGGCCTTTCCGCGCCAGCGCATCAGCGACGAACTGCTGGCCGAACTGCGGCACTTCTGCCCCAGCCAGATCGAGACCGATGGTGATTCGCTGATCATCAGGCATGTCTACATCGAGCGCCGCATGATCCCGCTGAACATCTACCTG
>JBBRVT010000151.1:0-9605 GCA_038246615.1 Burkholderiales bacterium | reverse complement strand
GACGACGTGGTGACCGACGAAGACTGCGCCATCGAGGTGCTGTGCGCGCCGCCCGGCTATGAAGCGGTGAAGCACGCGCTGGAAGCCGCCGGCCTGCATCCCGACGTCGCCGCTGTCACGATGCGCGCCGAAAATCCGGTCAGCCTCACCGGCGAGGACGCCGAGCGCATGCAGAAACTGCTGGACGTATTGGAAGACCTCGACGACGTGCAGGACGTGTTCCACAACGCCGAGATGGCTGAATCCGCATGAATGTTCTCGTGATCGGCGGCGGTGGCCGTGAGCATGCACTGGCCTGGAAGCTGGCGCAAAGCTCGAAGGCCCAGCAGGTTTATGTGGCGCCGGGCAACGGCGGCACCGACCGCGAAGGGCGGGTGAAGAACCTGGCCCTGACCGACCCGGTGGCGCTGGCCGATTTCGCCCAGGCCAACAAGGTGGGGCTGACGGTGGTGGGCCCCGAGGCGCCGCTGTCGGCCGGCGTGGTGGACGTGTTCCGCGCCCGCGGGCTGCGCATCTTCGGCCCCACCAGGGCGGCAGCGCAGCTGGAATCGTCCAAGGCCTTCGCCAAGGACTTCATGGTGCGCTACGGCATCCCCACCGCGCACCACGCCACCTTCACCGACCCGGCCGCCGCCCATGCCCATGTCGACCAGGTGGGCGCGCCCATCGTCGTCAAGGCCGACGGCCTGGCCGCCGGCAAGGGCGTGGTGGTGGCGATGACCCTGGCCGAGGCCCATGCGGCCATCGACTTCATGCTGTTGGACAACCGCCTGGGCGTGGTGCACAACGCCGGCGCAGATGGCCAGGCGCAGCCGCGTGTGGTGATCGAAGAGTTTCTGGTCGGCGAGGAAGCCAGCTTCATCGTGCTGGTCGACGGCAAGCATGTGCTGCCGCTGGCCAGCAGCCAGGACCACAAGCGCCTGGGCGACGGCGACGCCGGGCCGAACACCGGTGGCATGGGCGCCTACAGCCCGGCGCCGGTGGTCACGCCCAATGTGCATGCCAAGGCGATGCAGGAGATCATCCTGCCCACCGTGGCCGGCATGGCCAAAGACGGCATCCCCTTCACCGGCTTTCTGTACGCCGGGCTGATGATCGACGCCCAGGGCCGGCCCAAGGCACTGGAGTTCAACACCCGCATGGGCGACCCGGAGACCCAGCCGATCCTGATGCGGCTGAAGACCGACTTCGTCGAGGTGCTGCTGCACGCCACCGACGGCACGCTCGACAAGGTCGAGCTCGACTGGGACCGCCGCTTTGCGCTGGGCGTGGTGCTGGCCGCCGCCGGCTACCCGGCGGACCCGCGCAAGGGCGACGCCATCACCGGCCTGCCGGCAGACAGCGACGACGCGGTGGTGTTCCACGCCGGTACTGCCATCGACGACAGCGGCACGCTGCGTGTGACCGGCGGCCGGGTGCTGTGCGTCACCGCGCTGGGCGATTCGGCCCGGCTGGCGCAGCAGAAGGCCTACGAGCACCTGGGCGGCATCCAGATCGACGGCGTGCAGTACCGCCGCGACATCGGCCACCGCGCCATCAAGCGATGACAGCAGACGGCGCCAGGCCGCAGACGGGAGACACCATGGACACCCAAGCCGTGCGCAGCCATCTGCTGGGCCTGCAGCAGCGCATCGTCGACGCCCTGCAGCAGGCCGATGGCAAGACCTTCACCACCGACGCCTGGGTGCGCGCACCCGGTGAACGCCTGCAAGGCGACGGCAAGACCCAGCTGGTGGAAGAGGGCGGTCTGCTGGAGCGTGGCGGCTGCAACTTCAGCCATGTGAAGGGGCCGCAGCTGCCGCCATCGGCCACCCAGCACCGGCCCGATCTGGCCGGCGCACCCTTCGAGGCCATGGGTGTGAGCCTGGTGTTCCACCCGCGCAACCCGATGGTGCCCACGGTGCACATGAACGTGCGCATGTTCGCCGCGCTGCCCGAGGGCAAGCCAGCGGTGGTGTGGTTCGGCGGCGGCATGGACCTGACGCCCTATTACGGCCAGGAAGACGACGCCCAGCACTTCCACCAGACCTGCGCCGACGCGCTGGCGCCGTTCGGCGCCGCGCTGTACCCGCGCTTCAAGGCCTGGTGCGACGAGTACTTCTTCCTGAAGCACCGCAATGAGCCACGCGGCATCGGCGGCATCTTCTTCGACGACTTCGCCGAGCTGGGCTTCGACCAGAGTTTTGCGATGCTGCGCGCGGTGGGCGACGCCTTCCTGCCGGCCTACCTGCCGATCGTCGAGCGCCGCCGCCACCTGCCTTATGGTGAGCGCGAGCGCGACTTCCAGGCCTACCGGCGCGGCCGCTATGTCGAGTTCAACCTGGTGTTCGACCGCGGCACGCTGTTCGGGTTGCAGTCTGGCGGGCGCACCGAAAGCATCCTGATGAGCATGCCGCCGCTGGTGAAATGGCGCTACGACTGGAAGCCCGAGCCCGGCACCCCAGAGGCGCGGCTGTACACCGACTTTCTGCGTCCGCGTGACTGGCTTGCGCCGGCCTGATGTCGCCCAGGCGCATCGGTCTGCTGGGCGGCAGTTTCGACCCGCCCCACCTGGCGCACCTGGCGCTGGCGCGCCTGGCGATGCAGACCCTGGCGCTGGACGAACTGCGTTGGCTGCCAGCCGGCGCACCCTGGCAGAAGGCCGGCCGGCAGATGGCCAGCGCGGCACACCGGGCGGCGATGTTGGCCGCCCTGCTGCAGGATGAGCCCGGCCAGATGATCGACACCCGCGAGCTGGCCCGCAGCGGCCCCACCTACACCATCGACACGGTGCGCGAACTGCAGGCCGAACAACCGGACGCCGACTGGTTTTTCATCCTCGGCCAGGACCAGTACGCCCGCTTCGACACCTGGCGTGACTGGCCCGAGCTGCTGCGGCGGCTGACACTGGCGGTGGCCGACCGGGCCGGCACGGCACCCACTCCGCCTGCGGCGCTGGCGGCAGTGCCGCACCGCGTGGTGGCGCTGCCGCTGCCGCGGCAGGACATCGCCGCCAGCACCATCCGCCAGATGCTGACCGCCGGCCTGCCCATCACGCCGCTGGTGGGCGCGGCCGTGGCGGGCTATATTGAACAACACCAGCCCTACCCCCGGGGCGACGCACAAGGCAACAGAGGCTGAATGGACATTCGCAAACTGCAACGGGCCATCGTCGATGGTCTGGAAGACGTCAAGGCCCAGGACATCCTGGTCTTCAACACCGAGCACCTGTCGCCGCTGTTCGAGCGGGTGATCATCGCCACTGGCAGCAGCAACCGCCAGACCAAGGCGCTGGCCTCGGGTGTGCGTGAATCGGTGAAGGCGGCGGGCTTCCCGGTGCTGGCCACCGAGGGTGCCGACAACGGCGAATGGATCATCGTGGACTGCGGCGCCGCCGTGGCCCATGTGATGCAGCCGGCCATCCGCACCTACTACCGGCTGGAAGAGATCTGGGGCGGCAAGCCGGTGAAGATGAAGCTGGGTGCTGCCAAGACCGGCCTGGTGAAGGCCAGCGAGCCTGACGACGACGAGCCCGAGGCTGCGCCGGCGATGGCGCCCGAGCGCAAGGCCGCCGCCCGCAAGGGCGCACCGGCCAAGCAGGGCCCGGCGCGGGTGGCGCGGGCGCAGAAGCAGCCGGTGGCCGCCAGCAAGCCGCCCGCGAAGAAGACTGCAGCCAGGAAGGCCCCTGCACGCAAGACTGCCGGCCAGCCGGTGGTGCGCACCACCAATGCCGAACGCGCCGCGGCAGCAGCAGTGGCCATCGCCGCCAAGGCAGCCGAGCTGGCTGCCGCTGCCAGGGCGGCAGGCAAGTCGCCCGTGCGCAAGACGGCCGGCCGCAAGACGGCAGCCGGCCCCACTGCGGCGCCGGCCGGCCCGAAGATCAAGACCATCGTCGTCAAGCCGCTGGCGCGCAAGCCCGCCGCCGCAGGCAAGACGGTGGCCGGCCGTGCGCCTGCGCGCAAGGCCCCGGCCCGCAAGACCCCAGGGCGCGGCGGCTGACGGGCCGGGTGCTGCCGAGCCGATGCGCCTGCTGCTGGCATCGGTGGGCCAGCGCCCGCCGGCCTGGGCCGAGGCGGCCTACGACGACTTCGCCAAGCGCTTTCCGCCCGAGCTGAAGCTGGAGCTGAAGGCGGTGAAGGCCGAGCCGCGCACCAGCGGCAAGACCGCCGCGCAGCTGATGGCCGCCGAGGCCCGGCGCCTGGAGGCCGCATGCCCCAAGGGCGCGCGCCGCGTGGTGCTGGACGAGCGCGGCAGCCGGCTCACCAGCGTGCAACTGGCCGAGCGTCTGCGCTTCTGGCTGGGCGACGGCCGCGACGTGGTGCTGCTGGTGGGCGGCCCCGACGGGCTGGACCCGGCGCTGAAGGCCGGCGCCGACGAAACCCTGCGCCTGAGCGACCTGACACTGCCGCATGCCTTCGTGCGGCCGTTGCTGGCCGAGGCGCTGTACCGCGCCTGGAGCCTGACCACCGGCCACCCCTACCACCGTGAATGAGCCGATGCACGACCTGATCTACCTGGCCAGCCAGAGCCCGCGCCGCCGCCAGCTGTTGGACCAACTGGGCGTGCGCCACCACCTGCTGGTGCCTGCACCCGGTGCCGAAGCCGACACCGCCGAGGCGCTGGAGGCGGTGCTGCCCGGCGAACTGCCGGCCGCCTATGTGCAGCGGGTGACGGTGCTGAAGCTGCGCGCCGCCCGCGCCCGGTTGAAGGCGCGCGGCCTGCCGCCGGCGCCCATCCTGTGCAGCGACACCACGGTGGCGCTGGGCCGGCGCATCCTCGGCAAGCCGGCCGATGCCGACGAGGCGCGCGCCATGCTGCGCGCGCTCAGCGGCCGCAGCCACCGGGTGCTGACCGCCGTGGCTGTGGGCACGGCGCGGCGCACGCTGGCGGGCTTCAGTACATCCACGGTGCGCTTTGCGCCGCTGGACGATACGCTGATCGATGCCTACATCGACAGCGGCCAGCCCTTCGGCAAGGCCGGCGGCTATGCCATCCAGAGCCAGCTGGCGGGCTGGATCCCCGAGGTGCGCGGGAGCTACTCCGCTATCATGGGTTTGCCCCTCTTCGAGACGGCCCAGTTGCTGAGACAAGCGCGCGTGCGGTTCTGAACCAGCGCCCCACGGCGCACGCAGAAGACCCCGAGCGCCATGCATGACATCCTGATCAACTGGACCCCGCAGGAGACCCGCGTCGCCCTGATCGAGAACGGCGCGGTGCAGGACCTGCACATCGAGCGCGCCCTGGAGCGCGGCCTGGTCGGCAATGTCTACCTGGGCAAGGTGGTGCGGGTGCTGCCGGGCATGCAGAGCGCCTTCATCGACGCGGGGCTGGAGCGCGCCGCCTTCCTGCATGTGGCCGACCTGCACGGCGGCGGCCACCACAGCCCCCGGCACGATGTGGCGGTGCAGGTGCCCATCGAACGCCAGGTGTTCGAGGGCCAGACGCTGATGGTGCAGGTGATCAAGGACCCGATCGGCACCAAGGGTGCCCGTCTTTCAACCCAGGTGAGCATCGCCGGGCGCATGCTGGTGTTCCTGCCGCAGGACAACCACCTCGGCATCTCGCAGAAGATCGGCTCGGTCGAATTGCGCGAGCAGTTGCGCCTGCGCATGCAGCAGCTCACCGCCACCACCGACGGCACGCCCACCGGCGGCTTCATCCTGCGCACCAATGCCGAGGACGCCAGCGACGACGAGCTGGCCGACGACATCGCCTACCTGCGCAAGGCCTGGGCCGCGATCAAGGCGCAGGGCATGAGCCAGCCGCCCGGCACCCTGCTGCATGAAGACCTGAACCTGGCCCAGCGCGTGCTGCGCGACCTGGCCACCGACAGCACCCAGACGATCCGCATCGACAGCCAGCTGCAGTTCGACGCGCTCAAGGGCTTCGGCGCCGCCTACACGCCAGGGTCAGCGGCCAAGCTGGAGCTGTACAAGGGCGAGCGGCCGATCTTCGACTTGTTCAGCATCGAGGAAGAGATCGCCCGCGCACTCGCCCGCCGGGTCGACCTGAAGAGCGGCGGCTACCTGATCATCGACCAGACCGAGGCCCTGACCACGGTGGACGTCAACACCGGCGGCTTTGTCGGTGCGCGCAACTTCGACGACACCATCTTCAAGACCAACCTGGAGTCGGCCGGTGCCGTCGCGCGGCAACTGCGGCTGCGCAACCTGGGCGGCATCATCATCGTCGACTTCATCGACATGGTGCGCGACGAGCACCAGGCGGCGGTGCTGGCTGAATTCAGGAAGCAGCTGAGCCGCGACCGCACCAAGGTGACGGTGAGCGGCTTCACCCAGCTGGGCCTGGTGGAGATGACGCGCAAGCGCACCCGCGAGAGCCTGGCCCACATGCTGTGCCAACCCTGCCCGACCTGCGAAGGGCGCGGCCAGGTGAAGACGGCGCGCAGTGTGTGCTACGACATCCTGCGCGAGATCCTGCGCGAGGCGCGGCAGTTCAACCCCAAGGAATTCCGCGTGGTGGCCAGCGCGGCGGTGGTGGAGATGCTGCTCGATGAAGAAAGCCAGCACCTGGCCGGGCTGAGTGATTTCATCGGCAAGCCGATCTCTCTGAGCACCGAGCCCAGCTTCAGCCCGGAGCAGTACGACATTGTTCTGATGTAGCGGTTCACGGTGTCTCACCGCATTCCCCTTGCCACCCGCAAACCCGCATGGAGTCAGGTGTTGGTGGGTTTCGGTGTCTTCCAGGGGTCTTGACAACCAGAGTGGTCGCGGCGCGTCAGCACGCTGATGTGGCACTGCACCGACGCCTGTTGCCGGACCTCCAGCGCAGGCATTGGAGCCAGGCGGGAACTCCTCTGGCCAAGGCCGGCGGCAGCGGGCTGACTTTCACGCAAGCAGCCGCCGGCCTGGCGGGTGGGGTTCTTCGTTACAGCCATGCAGCTCGCCGACGGGAGCCGACCTTCGGGCGCTGTCCAGAGGCGAGGCGTCGGATGTCGGCAGCGTTCAGACCGTGGCCGGCGCCGTGGCGGTGTCCTCCGCCCGCTCCTGGATCCAGGTCTCCAGCGCCGCAGCGGGCATCGGCTTGCCGAACAGGTAGCCCTGCAGCTCGTCGCAGCGCGCCTCTCGCAGCAGCGCCGCCTCGCGCGGTTGCTCCACTCCTTCGGCGACCACCTTCAGGCCCAGGGTGTGGCCGAGGCCGATGATGGCCATGGTGATGGCGCGGTCGGTGGCGTCCTGCAGCATGGCGCAGACAAAGCTGCGGTCGATCTTCAGCTTGGTGATGGGGAAGCGGCTGAGGTAGGCCAGGCTGGAATAGCCGGTGCCGAAGTCGTCGATCGCCAGGCCCACGCCCAGCGCGCGCAGCGCATGCAGCTGGCGCAGGTTGTGGCCGGCCTTGTCCATCACCATCGACTCGGTCAGCTCCAGCTCCAGCAGGCCGTGCGGCACGGCGTGCCGGTCCAGGCTGTCGCGCACCGTGTCGACCAGCTTCTCGTCGCGCAGCTGCCGCGCCGACAGGTTGATGCTGACGAAGAACACCGGCATGCCACTGGCGCGCCAGGCGGCGATCTGCGCGCAGGCCTGCTCGATCACCCAGGCGCCCATCGGCACGATGAGGCCGCTGTCCTCGGCCAGCGGGATGAACACCGCTGGCGACACCGCGCCCAGCTCGGGGTGCTGCCAGCGCAGCAGGCCCTCCACCCCCAGCAGCGCGCTGCTGACGGCATCCACCCGCGGCTGCCAATGCAGCTGCAGCTGGCCCAGCTCCTGCGCCCGGCGCAGCTGGGCCTCCATGTGCATGCGGCGCTCGGCGCGCTCGGTCATCTCGGCGGTGAAGAACTGCGCCTTGTCCTTGCCGCCGGCCTTGGCCTGGTACATCGCGGTGTCGGCGTGGCGCATCAGCACGTCGATGTCGCTGGCGTCGTCGGGGCAGATGGCGATGCCCACGCTGCAGGAGACATGCAGTTCCACGCCTTCCACCGCATGCGGCTGGCGCACCAGCGGGATCAGGCGCTCGTGCACGATGTGCGCGGCCTCGTCCACGCTCTCCAGGTCGGACAGCACCACCACGAACTCGTCGCCGCCCAGCCGGCTGACGGTGTCGCCGGCGCGCACCGCCTCCAGCAGGCGGCTGGCCACGCTGCGGAGCAGGCCGTCGCCGATGTGGTGGCCGAGGCTGTCGTTGATGTGCTTGAAGCGGTCGAGGTCGATGAACAGCACCGCCACCTTGCGGCCGCTGCGCTGTGCCTGCTGCATCGCCAGCCGCAGCCGCTCGATGCACAGGCTGCGGTTGGGCAACTCGGTCAGCACGTCGTGCTCGGCCAGGAAGCGGATGCGCTGCTCGCTGCGCTTGCGGTCGCTGATGTCGATGCTGGTGAAGATGTAGTGCGACAGCTCGGCGCCGCCGCTGCGCGGGTTGCTGGCCCAGCCGCCGCTCTGGCGCACCGCGTTGACCATCACCCAGGCCGGGTAGGTGCTGCCGTTGCGGCGGTGCAGCGTCAGTTCGCCCTGCCAGGTGCCGCGCAGCGTCACCGTGTGCCACAGCGCCTCGGGCAGGCTCTGGCCGGCGCCCAGCAGCAGATCGGGCTGTTCGCCGACCACGTCCTGCAGCTCGTAGCCCGAGTGCCGGGTGAAGGCCTGGTTGGCGCTGAGGATGTGCCGCTCGGCGTCGACGATGACGATGGCCTCGCTGCTGGCCTCGAACACTTTTGCCCACAGTTCCAGCCGGCGCTCCATCAGCTTGAGGTGGTTGATCGGCGTGAAGGCGGTCAGCAGCGCGTCCTGCCCCTGGTAGCGCAGCCGCTGCGCCGAGAGCACGGCCCAGGCCGGCACGGCACCGGCCAGCCAGCGCACCTCGAACTCAGTGACTGCGCCGCGGTCGCTCAGCTGCTGGAAAAAGCGGGTGCGCACCGCCGGGTCCAGACCGGCTTTCCACGGGTCGTGCCGGCGGCCGCCGAGCCAGGCATCGGCCGGCGGGTTGGCATGCAGCACGTCATGGCTGGGGATCGACGTGACCACCAGCGCGATCGGCGTGCTTTCCACCAGCGCCTGTTGCGCCTCGGCGGCGCGGGCACTGGCGGCCATCTCCTTCTGCGTTTCGCGCTCATGGTCCAGCTGGCCCAGCATGTCATTGAAGGCGGCCACCAGCCGGCCGATCTCGTCGCTGCTGTGCCATTGCGCGCGCAGGCTGTGGTCACCGGTGCGTCGCACCGTGTCGGCCACGCCCGAGAGGTGTTGCAGCGGCCGCGAGATCGATCGCGCCACCAGCGTGACGATGGCCAGGATGGCGACCAGCAGCGCGAACGCCGTGCCCAGGTGCAGCCACATGCGCTGGTACAGGCCGTCGATGCGCTTGTTCAGCAGGCGGTCCATCTCGGTGCCGCTGGCCTGCCAGCTGCGCTGCAGCGCGAGCACCAAGCCACGCTGCGCGGTTTGTACTTCAGCCAGCGTGGCGGCGGTCGTGCCTTGGTCGGCCATGTCGCGTGCCGCGCGGCGAAAGGCTTCCAGTGCGTCTGTCAGCGCCTGCTGCGCCGGCTGCAGGGCCAGGCGCAACGCGGCATCACCGGCGGCGTAGGCCTCGGCATGGTCGCTCTGGATACCTTGGGCGGTGGCGTCCAGCCGGCCTTCGAAGATCAGGAACTGGGTGCGCTGCCCGCCGGCATCGCG
>JBBRVT010000150.1:0-9612 GCA_038246615.1 Burkholderiales bacterium | reverse complement strand
GATGATCAGGATGAAGTTCAGCGCGGTGTCGCTCAGTTCGAACAGCGGCGACATGCGCGCCACCATGAAGATGCCGGCCGTCACCATGGTGGCGGCGTGGATCAGCGCCGAGATCGGTGTCGGGCCTTCCATCGAATCAGGCAGCCAGACATGCAGCGGGAACTGCGCGCTCTTGCCCATGGCACCGATGAACAGGCAGATGCAGATGACGGTGATCAGCACCCAGTCGGTGCCGGGGAAGCCCAGCTTGGCGAGCTCATCGGCCCGGGCGAAGGTCTCGGCATAGCTCAGCGTGCCGGCATAGGCGACGATCAGGCCGATGCCCAGGATGAAGCCGAAGTCGCCGACCCGGTTCACCAGAAACGCCTTCATGTTGGCAAAGATGGCGGTCGGCTTTTTGTACCAGAAGCCGATCAGCAGGTAGGACACCAGGCCCACCGCCTCCCAGCCGAAGAACAGCTGCAGGAAGTTGTTGCTCATCACCAGCATCAGCATGCTGAAGGTGAACAGGCTGATGTAGCAGAAGAAGCGCTGGTAGCCCGGGTCGTCCTTCATGTAGCCGATGGTGTAGATGTGCACCATCAGCGAGACGAAGGTGACCACCACCATCATCATCGCGGTGAGGCCGTCGACCAGGAAGCCGACTTCCATCTTCAAGCTGCCGAGCACCATCCATTCATAGATGGTGGCGTTGAAGCGGGCGCCGGCGACCACGTCGAACAGCACCGCCACCGAGATGGCGAAGGCGATCAGCACGCCCAGGATGGTGGCGGTGTGGGCGCCGGCGCGGCCGACAGCCTTGCCGAAGAAGCCGGCCACCACCGCGCCGACCAGCGGCGCCAGTGGCACCGCCAGCAGCATGTTTTGCGAGAGTTGTGCAGACATGTGGTTGTCGTCCGGCCGGGACTCAGCCCTTCAAAGTGTCGAGTTCTTCGACGTTGATGGTCGAGCGGTTGCGGAACAGCACCACCAGGATCGCCAGGCCGATGGCAGATTCAGCCGCAGCCACGGTGAGGATGAAGAACACGAACACCTGGCCGCCCAGGTCGCCCAGGTAATGGGAGAAGGCGACGAAGTTCAGGTTGACCGCCAGCAGCATCAGCTCGATCGCCATCAGCAGCACGATCAGGTTGCGCCGGTTCATGTAGATGCCGATGACGCTGAGCGCGAACAGCATGCCGCCCAGCGACAGGTAGTGCCCGAGGGTGATGGGGCCGAAGCTCATTTCTTGTCTCCGCCGGCCGGGGCGGCCGGGGCTGCAGGCGGGGCGGACGGGCGATCGAGCACCGGGTCCATCTTGACCACGCGCAGGCGGTCGGCCTTCTTGGCCAGCACCTGCTGCGACGGGTCTTGTGCGCGGGTGTCCTTGCGCTTGCGCAGCGTCAGCGCGATGGCGGCGATGATGGCCACCAGCAGCAGCACCGCCGCCAGTTGCACGGGATAGAGGTACTTGGTGTAGATCTCGACGCCCAGCAGGTGGGTGTTGCCCAGCTTGGCCAGTTGCGGGTCGGGCGCGGGCACATCGGTGAGCCGGAAGCCACCCATCAGCACCAGGGCCATCTCCAGCGCGATGACGGCGCCGATCAAGCCTGCCAATGGCAGGTGCTTCCAGAAGCCGTCGCGGAAGTCATCGCTGTTCAGGTCCAGCATCATCACCACGAACAGGAACAGCACCATCACCGCGCCCACGTACACCAGCACCAGGGCAATGGCCAGGAACTCGGCATTCAGCAGCATCCAGATGACCGAGGCATTTGCGAAGGCCAGCACCAGATAGAGCGCTGCATGCACCGTGCTGCGTGAAGTGATGACGCGGAACGCGGCAAACAGCAGCACGGCTGCGAAGAAGTAGAAGAGTGCGCCGGTGGTGGTCATGGTTGTTGTTGCGCGTGCTGTCGCAGTGGCGGTGGCGGTCGCAGTAGCGGTGGCAGTCGCAGTAGCGGTGGCGGTTCCAGTCAGGCGCAGGGCATAAGGCCGAAGCCCCCGGGCCTAGCGGTACTTGGCGTCGGCCGCCCTGTTGGCTGCGATCTCGGCCTCGTAGCGGTCGCCCACGGCCAGCAACATGTCCTTGGTGAAGTACAGGTCGCCGCGCTTCTCGCCGTGGTACTCGAAGATGTGCGTCTCGACGATGGAATCGACCGGGCAGCTCTCTTCGCAGAAGCCGCAGAAGATGCACTTGGTCAGGTCGATGTCGTAGCGCGTGGTGCGGCGGCTGCCGTCGTCACGCACCTCGCTCTCGATGGTGATGGCCAGGGCCGGGCACACCGCCTCGCACAGCTTGCAGGCGATGCAACGCTCTTCGCCGTTCTCGTAACGGCGCAGCGCATGCAGGCCGCGAAAACGCGGGCTCTGCGGTGTCTTCTCCTCGGGGAACTGCACCGTCACCGTCTTCTGGAAGAAGTGCCGGCCGGTGAGCTTCATGCCCTTGAGCAACTCCAGCAGCAGGAAGCTGGAGAAGAAGCCCTTCAATGTTTGCGACTGTGTGGCGGCCATCTCAATTCCAGATGTTGAAGGGGGATTGGATCCACAGGCCGACCACTACCAGCCAGACCAGGGTGATCGGGATGAAGATCTTCCAGCCCAGACGCATGATCTGGTCGTAGCGGTAGCGCGGGAAGGTGGCCCGCACCCACAGGAACATGGTGACGACCACGAAGACCTTGATCGCCAGCCAGATCCAGCCGGGGATGAAGTCCAGGAAGGCAAACGGCGGCAGCCAGCCGCCCAGGAACAGCAGCACGCACAGCATGCTCACCAGGAGCATGTTGGCGTACTCGGCCAGGAAGAACATGGCGAACGACATGCCCGAGTACTCGATCATGTGGCCGGCCACGATCTCGGATTCGCCTTCGACCACGTCGAAGGGGTGGCGGTTGGTCTCGGCCAGGCCGGAGATGAAGAACACGATGAACACCGGGAACAGCGGCAGCCAGTTCCAGCTGAGCAGCCCGACGCCTGCGCTGGCCATCATGCCCTTGCCCTGGCTGGCGACGATCTCGCTCATGTTCATCGAGCCTGCGACCATCAGCACGACCACCAGCGAGAAGCCCATCGCGATCTCGTAGCTCACCATCTGGGCCGAGGCCCGCAGCGCGCCGAGAAACGCGTACTTCGAATTGCTGGCCCAGCCCGCGATGATCACGCCATACACCTCCAGCGAGGTGATGGCCATCAGGAACAGCAGGCCGGCATTGATGTTGGCCAGTGCCACGTCCGGGCCGAAGGGGATCACCGCCCACGCCGCCAGCGCGGGCATGATCGTCATCACCGGGCCCAGGAAGAACAGGCCCTTGTTGGCCGCGCTGGGGCGGATGATCTCCTTGAAGATCAGCTTCACCGCGTCGGCGATCGGCGTCAGCAGGCCGTAGGGGCCCACCCGGTTGGGGCCCGGGCGCACCTGGGTCCAGGCGATGCCCTTGCGCTCCCACAGCGTGAGGTAGGCCACGCAGCCCAGCAGCGGCAACACCACGCAGACGATCTTGATCAGGTTCCAGAGTACCGGCCACAGCAGGTCGCCGAAGACCGACCCACCGAACTGATTGAACTGGTCGATCATGGGCATCAGGCCTTCTCGACGGTGATGGCGCCGAACATCGCACCCAGCGTGGCGGTTTCCGCCAGGCCGGCCGGCACGCGCACCACACCGGCGGCCAGCGTGGCATCCAGCCGGGCCGGCAGCGTGGCGGTGGCGCTGCCTTGCGCCAGGCGCACCCGGTCACCATCGGCCAGGCCCAGTTGCTGCCACAGCGCGGCGGGCAGGCCGGCCAGCGCGGCGAGCCTGGCATCGGCCGTCAGTTGCAGCGACGGTGCACGCCGCACCAGCGCGTCGGTCGCGTAGATGGGCACCTCGGCCAGGCGCTGCAGGCCCGGCAACGGGGTTGCCGGCACGGCCGCTGCGGTGCTGCTGTTGTCCAGGCGGGTGGCCAGCCCGGCCGGGTCGCCCAGGGCCTCGGCACGCACATCGTCGGCGGTCTCGTGGTCGAAGCCCGGCAGCCCCAGCAGGTTGCCCAGCACGCGCAGCACCTTCCAGGCCGGACGGGCATCGCCGGCCGGCTTGACCACGCCGGTGAAGCTCTGCAAGCGGCCTTCTGCATTGACGAAGCTGCCCGCAGTCTCGGTGAACGGCGCGATCGGCAGCAGCACGTCGGCATTCGGCACGGCGGCGTCCTGGAAGGACGTGAGCGCCACCACCAGGCCCGAGCCGGCCAGGGCGGCCAGCGCCGCCGCAGCGTCGGCTGCATCGTGCGGCGGCTCCACATCCAGCAGCAGCAGGGCCTTCATCGGCTGGCTGAGCATCTGGCCGGCGTTCAGGCCACCGGCACCCGGCATGGCCTGGACCAGTTGCGCGCCCACGCTGTTGGCAGCCTCGCCGAGGTAGCCCACGGTGGCGCCGGTCTGGGTGGCGATCCAGCTGGCCAGCGCCAGCAGGCTGGCGGCCTGCGGATGCTGCGCGGCGGCATTGCCCAGCAGCACGGCCTTGCGCTCACCCGACAGCAGGGCCTGGGCGATGGCCTCGGCGTCGGCATTGACCAGCGCCGCAGCCGGCGCCTGCACGCCCTTGGCGCTGGCGATGCAGCCGGCCACGTCGGCCAGGCACTGCACCCAGGCAGCCGGCGCGGCCGTGATGCTGGCGGCCACCGGCATGGCCCAGTCGTCCTGCACTGCGTGCAGGTTCAGCAGCATGCCGCCGTGGCGCAGCGCCTGGCGGATGCGCAGCGCGAACAGCGGATGGTCCTTGCGCAGGAAGGAGCCGACCACGAAGGCGCGGTCCAGTTGCGACAGCGACGCGATCGAGGTGCCCAGCCAGCGCGCCTTGCCGGCAACGGCGGTGTTGGCGAAGTCGGCATGGCGGGTGCGGGTGTCGATGCTCTCGCTGCCCAGGCCGCGCACCAGCTTGGCCAGCAGGTGCAGCTCTTCGACCGTGCGGTGGGCGCTGCCCACGGCGCCGATGCCCACCACGCCGTGCTCGGCCTTGATGCGCTTCAAGCCGTCGGCCACGTAGCCCAGGGCGGTGTTCCAGTCGACCGCCACCCACTGGCCGCCCTGCTTGACCATCGGCGTCTTCAGCCGGCGGTCGCTGTTCAGCGCCTCGTAGCTGAAGCGGTCGCGGTCGGCGATCCAGCATTCGTTGACCGCTTCGTTCTCCATCGGCAAAACGCGCAGCACCTGGTTGCCCTTGACCTGCACCACCAGGTTGGCGCCGGTGCTGTCGTGCGGGCTCACGCTCTTGCGGCGTGACAGCTCCCAGGTGCGGGCGGCATAGCGGAAGGGCTTGCTGGTGAGCGCGCCGACCGGGCAGATGTCGATCATGTTGCCCGACAGCTCGCTGTCGATGGTGCGGCCCAGGAAGGTGGTGATTTCGCTGTGCTCGCCGCGGTGCTGCATGCCCAGCTCCATCACGCCGGCGATCTCTTGCCCGAAACGCACGCAACGGGTGCAGTGGATGCAGCGGCTCATCTCCTGCATCGAGATCAGCGGGCCGACATTCTTGTGGAACACCACGCGCTTTTCTTCGTTGTAGCGGCTGGCGCTGCCGCCGTAGCCGACGGCCAGGTCTTGCAGCTGGCATTCACCGCCCTGGTCGCAGATGGGGCAATCCAGCGGGTGGTTGATGAGCAGGAACTCCATCACCGACTTCTGCGCCTTGATGGCCTTCTCGCTCTTGGTGCGCACCACCATGCCCTGGGTGACGGGCGTGGCGCAGGCCGGCATCGGCTTGGGCGCCTTCTCGATGTCGACCAGGCACATGCGGCAGTTGGCCGCGATGCTGAGCTTCTTGTGATAGCAGAAGTGCGGGATGGTGGTGCCGGCCGCGTCGGCCGCCTGCATCACCATGCTGCCTTCGGCGACGCTGACCTTCTTGCCGTCGAGTTCGATTTCGATCATGTCGTTGCTCTGATCCGCCGGTCAGACGTATTGGGGGACCATGCAGGTCTTGTGGTCGACGTGGTAGGCAAACTCGTCGCGGAAGTGCTTGAGCATGCCGCGCACCGGCATCGCCGCCGCATCGCCCAACGCGCAGATGGTGCGGCCCATGATGCTTTCAGCCACGCTGTCGAGCAGGGCCAGATCTTCGGCCTTGCCCTGGCCGTGTTCCAGCCGGTTGACCAGCCGCCACAGCCAGCCGGTGCCTTCGCGGCAGGGTGTGCACTGGCCGCAACTCTCGTGGCTGTAGAAATAGCTCAGCCGCAGCAGGCTCTTGACCATGCAGCGCGTCTCGTCCATCACGATCACCGCGCCCGAGCCCAGCATCGAGCCGGCCTTGGCAATGCTGTCGTAGTCCATGGTGCAGTCCATCATGACGGCCGCCGGCAACACCGGGGCCGACGCGCCGCCAGGGATCACCGCCTTGAGCTTCCGGCCGCCCTTCATGCCACCGGCCAGCTCCAGCATCCTGGAGAACGGCGTGCCCATCGGCACCTCGTAGTTGCCGGGCCGTTCCACGTCACCCACCATCGAGAAGATCTTGGTGCCGCCGTTGTTGGGCTTGCCGCAGGCCAGGTACGCCGGGCCACCGTTGCGGATGATCCACGGCACCGCCGCAAAGGTCTCGGTGTTGTTGATCGTGGTCGGCTTGCCGTACAGGCCGTAGCTGGCCGGGAATGGCGGCTTGAAGCGCGGCTGGCCCTTCTTGCCTTCCAGGCTTTCGAGCAGGGCGGTTTCTTCACCGCAGATGTAGGCGCCGAAGCCGTGGAAGGCATGCAGCTGGAAGCTGTGGTTGCTGCCGAGGATCTTGTCGCCCAGGTAGCCGGCAGCGCGGGCTTCGTCCAGCGCTTCCTCGAACCGGTCATAGACCTCGAAGATCTCGCCGTGGATGTAGTTGTAGCCCACCGAGATGCCCATCGCGTAGGCCGCGATGGCCATGCCCTCGATGACGATGTGCGGGTTGTAGGCGAGGATGTCGCGGTCCTTGCAGGTGCCGGGCTCGCCCTCGTCGCTGTTGCACACCAGGTACTTCTGCACCGGCAGCGCGCGCGGCATGAAGCTCCACTTCAGGCCGGTGGGAAAGCCCGCGCCGCCGCGGCCGCGCAGGCCGCTGGCCTTGACCTCGGCCACCACCTGGTCGGGCGTCATGCCAAGGGCGCCTTCGGCATTGGCCGTCAGGATCTTGCGCAGCGCCTGGTAGCCACCACGCGCTTCATAGTCCTTCAGCCGCCAGTTGCTGCCGTTCAGCCCGGTGACGATCTGCGGGGTGATGTGGCGGTCATGGAAGCAGCTCTCCAGGCCGCTCGCCTGGAACTTCGACAGGTCGATCTGGGGGTTCTTCATCTGGCCTGTGCCTTCAGCGTGTCGACCAGGTCGTCGAGGCGGTCGTTGCTCATGAAGCTGATCATCTGCCGGTCGTTGACCAGCAGTACCGGGGCGTCGGCACAGGCACCCAGGCATTCGCTGGGCTGCACCGTGAACAGGCCGTCCGGGGTGGTGCCGCCGGGCTCGATGCCCAGCTTGACGCACAAGTGTTCCAGCGCAGCCTGGCCGTTGCGCAACTGGCATGGCAGGTTGGTGCAGACGTTGAGCTTGAACTGCCCCACCGGCTGCTGGTTGTACATGTTGTAGAAGGTGGACACCTCGCGCACCGCGATCGGCGCCATGCCCAGGTAGGCGGCGACCGCCGCCTCGCTCTGCGGCGACACCCAGCCCTGCTCCTGCTGGGCGATGGACAGGCAGGCCATGACCGCACTCTGCTTCTGGTCGGCCGGGTACTTGGCCACTTCGTGGGCGAAGCGGGTGCAGGCCGCCTCGCTCAGCGGGCCTGTTTTCGGAAGGCTTGCAGCGGGGCCGCTCATCGATCAATTTCTCCAAACACGATGTCCATGGTGCCGATGATGGCCACAGCGTCGGCAATCATGTGGCCACGCGCCATTTCATCCAGGGCCGACAGGTGGGCAAAGCCAGGGGCGCGGATCTTCAGGCGGTAGGGCTTGTTGGCGCCGTCGCTGACCAGGTAGATGCCGAACTCGCCCTTGGGGTGTTCGACTGCGGCGTAGGCCTCGCCCTCGGGCACATGGAAGCCTTCGGTGAAGAGCTTGAAATGGTGGATCAGCTCCTCCATGTTGCTCTTCATGTCCACCCGCGACGGCGGCGCCACCTTGTGGTTGCTGGTGATCACCGGGCCGGGGTTGGCGCGCAGCCATTGGCTGCATTGCTGGATGAGGCGGTTGCTCTGCCGCATCTCTTCCACCCGCACCAGGTAGCGGTCATAGGTGTCGCCGTTCACGCCCAGCGGGATGTCGAAATCCATCCTGTCGTAGACGTCGTAGGGCTGCTTCTTGCGCAAATCCCACGCAATGCCCGAGCCGCGCAGCATCGGGCCGGTGAAGCCCAGGTTCAGTGCCCGCTCGGGCGTGACCACACCGATGCCCACGGTGCGCTGCTTCCAGATGCGGTTGTCGGTCAGCAGGGTTTCGTATTCGTCGATCAGGCCAGGGAAGCGGCGGGTGAAGTCGTCGATGAAATCCAGCAGCGTGCCAGAGCGGTTCTCGTTCAACGCCTTGATGGCGCGCTCGTTCTTGATGCGGCTGACCTTGTACTGCGGCATGCTGTCGGGCAGATCGCGGTACACGCCGCCCGGGCGGAAGTAGGCCGCGTGCATGCGCGCACCCGACACCGCCTCGTACATGTCGAACAGGTCTTCTCGCTCACGGAAGCAGTAGACGAACATGTTCATCGCACCGCAATCCAGCCCGTGTGCGCCCAGCCACATCAGGTGGTTGAGCAGCCGCGTGATCTCGCTGAACATCACGCGGATGTATTGCGCACGCTCGGGCACGTCGACGCCCATCAGCTTCTCGATGGCCAGGCAGTAGGCGTGCTCGTTGCACATCATCGAGACGTAATCGAGCCGGTCCATGTAGGGCAGGCTCTGGATGTAGGTCTTGCTCTCGGCCAGCTTCTCGGTGGCGCGGTGCAGCAGGCCGATGTGCGGGTCGGCGCGCTGGATCACCTCGCCGTCGAGCTCCAGCACCAGGCGCAGCACGCCGTGCGCTGCCGGGTGCTGCGGGCCGAAGTTCAGGGTGTAGTTCTTGATATCAGCCATAGAAACAGCCCCCGCCCGAAGCGCCTGCGGCGCCCCCCCCCAGGGGTGCGCCGCCGGTGGCCCGGCAAAGCCGGTTCCACGGCGTCCGCCTGGTCATGTCAGCGGCGATCAATGCAGACCTCCATAGTTGTCTTCACGGATGATGCGGGGGGTGACCTCGCGCGGCTCGATGCTCACCGGCTGGTAGATCACGCGCTTGCTCTCGGGGTCATAACGCATCTCGACATGGCCCGACACCGGGAAGTCCTTGCGCAACGGATGGCCGATGAAGCCGTAATCGGTGAGGATGCGGCGCAGGTCGACATGGCCATCGAAGATGACGCCCACCATGTCGAAGGCCTCGCGCTCGAGCCAGTTGGCCGATGCCCACAGGTCGCTCAGCGTGGGCAGCAGCGGCACGTCGTCGTCGGTGGCGAACACCTTCAGGCGCACCCGCCAGTTCAGGCCCACGCTCAGCAGATGACACACCACGCAGTAGCGCGGGCCGTCCCAGGGCTGGTCCTTCCAGCTGCTGTAGTCCAGCGCGCACAGGTCGACCAGCTGCTCGAACTGCAGCGTCGGGTCGTCGCGCAACG
>JBBRVT010000149.1:0-9618 GCA_038246615.1 Burkholderiales bacterium | reverse complement strand
CCCATTGACAGCACGGGCGGGCTCCGGCCGGCACCGACGGTCTCGGGTTCGGGCGGCCAGCGCCCGGTTTCGTCAGAGGCTGCCGAAGACTGACCAGGCGACGCGGCTGGCAGCCGCGCCGGATCAGCCGCACCGGATCAGATGCACCGGATCAGATGCGCCGGCAGATCGCCACTGCACCCCGCGAGCCGACGCCGACCATCCAGCCCCAGAAGCGCAGCGCAGCACCTGGCGCACCGGTGCCGCCGGCGGCTGCGGCCTCGTCGAGGTGCGCAACTTCATCACGCTGGCAGTCCACCAAGGTCTGGTGCAAGCGCACCAGCGGCGGCTGTGACGCCAGGCACTGGATCTGGTCCTGGTAGTGGCGGTCGACAAACCGCTCGACGGCCTCGATCGTGCTGTAGACCGCCCGTGGCCCCAGCAGGGCAGGCAGGGCGCCGGTCAGCCAGCCGGCCAGCCGCCACACCGGCAGCAGGCGGCTGCGGTGCGCAGGCGCCAGCCAGGCGTCGATCTGGCGCAGATGGTCCTGCTCGGTGGCGCGGTGCCGCTGCGCGAAGGCGCGCAGGGCGGGGTCCCGCGTGACGCGCAGCACACCGTCATAGATGCGCACGGCGCCGGTCTCGCCGGCATGGTCGGTGCGCAGGTCGGCCACCACCGCCGGCGGCAAGGCGTCGCCAGGCGCCAGGATGGAATCCACATCGCTGGCAAGTGCACCCAGTGCCGGTGCCGGTGCATGGGCGGTCGCCATGCGCGCTGCAGCGGTGGCTGCCGCGCTTCCCGGTGCGCCCATCAGGCCTTGCGCCAGCCGCGCCGGACGAAAAGAAACCCGCGGTAGCCGGCCTCCAGCAGCCACAGCCCGGGCCCGGCGCCCAACATGCGGCCCAGCCAGGCCCAGCGCGGCAACACCCGCCACAAGCTGGTGAACGCCTGGGCGCCACTGACCAGGCTGCCGTCGGGTCGGCGCAGGTGCAGGCGTGCCATGGCGGCTTCCCGGGTCAGGCCAGAGCCCAGGTCGGAAGCGCCACAGCGCGCAACGTCGACCCATTGCAGCGCGTCTGCACCGGGCTGGCGCTGGTACATCGCCACCTCGCGTGAGCACACCGGGCAGCCGCCGTCAAAATACACAGTAGGAAGAGGATGAAGCGATTCAGTCATATCGAAATGATAGGCGAACGGCGTCATATCTAATTCAAAGTGAGAATGAAGGCTGCAGAAATGCCGACTATTCGACTCAAATCAAGCTCAACCCGACTCGGCCTGGCTGCTGTCGCTTCCACATGAACTGTGCGCTCAGCGCGTTCAGCAACCGCCGGCCGGCGCCGACCCCGCGCTGGTGCTTCAACTGAAACCACCCGGGCTCGCCTCGTTTTGCGAGACAACACCGCATGCAGATCAAACGTTTGTGGCAGCCCCGGCGCGGGCTGTTCTGGATGATGGTGGTGTTCAACCTGCTGTCGTCGCTGTGTACCTTCGCGATGCGCACCTACCCGCTCAACGCCGTGGGGATGTGGCTGCTGGCCGTCACCGCACTGCTCAATGTGGGCTTCGGCTTGCTGGCCGCATGGCAGCTGATGCGCGAGCCGCCGGCCCGGGAGCCTGGCCCGCGCGCCTGACCAGCGTGCATGACCATTGCGCATGACCAGCGCGTGCTGATCCGGCCGACCTCGCCGTTGCACCGGCCACACCAAACCCACAACCACACCCGGACCTGGCCGGGGCCGGTGCGGCGCCGTGGTCGGTCAGGCGCTCTCGTGCTGCTCCCCCAGCGCGAACAAGCGCTTCAGCTCGTGCTCGGGCAACTGCCCGACCCAGCTCTCGCCGGTGCCCACGGTCATCTCGGCCAGTTCGCGCTTGCTGCGGATCATCGCGTCGATGCGTTCCTCGAAGGTGCCGCGCGTGATGAAGCGGTGCACCTGCACATTGCGTTGCTGGCCGATGCGGTAGGCGCGGTCGGTGGCCTGCGCTTCGACGGCGGGGTTCCACCACAGGTCGAAGTGCAGCACGTGGCTGGCTGCGGTCAGGTTCAGGCCGGTGCCGCCGGCCTTCAGCGACAGCAGGAAGACCCGCTCGCCAGGCTCGGTCTGGAAGCGCTCGACCATCTTGTCGCGCTGCGCGCGTGGCACGCCGCCATGCAGGAACTGCGGCGCATGGCCCGGGCTGCGACCCGGCCCTTGGCGATCGCGCAGCCAACGCTGCAACAGTTCACCCATCTCGCGGAACTGGGTGAAGACCAGCACCTTCTCGCGCGCGGCCTCGATCTCGTCCAGCAGATCGAACAGCCGTGCGACCTTGCCCGACGCCAGGGGGTCGTCGCCACCCTGCTTGAGGTACTGCGCCGGGTGGTTGCACACCTGCTTGAGCGCCACGATCATCTGCAGCACCAGGCCCTGGCGCTGGAAGGTGCCGGATGTGCCGGCGATGCTGGCCAGGGCCTCGCGCACCACCGACTCGTACAGCGCCGCCTGCGGCTGGCTCAGCATGCAGTGCTGGTTCTGCTCGATCTTGTCGGGCAGGTCGCTGATGATGGTCTTGTCGCTCTTCAGCCGCCGCAGCAGGAAGGGCGCCAGCACGCGCTTGAGCCGATCGGCTGCGGCCGCGTCGCGGTCGGTCTGGATCGGCGTGGCGAACTCGCGGCCGAATTGTGTGAGCCCGCCCAGGTAGCCGGATTGCGCGAAGTCGACGATCGACCAGTAATCCGACAGCCGGTTTTCCACCGGCGTGCCGCTCATCGCCAGATGCATGGGCGCGGTGATGGCCTTGATCGCCTTGGTCTGCGCGGCTGCCGGGTTCTTCAGGTTCTGCGCTTCGTCCACCACCACGATGCGCCAGGGCAAGGCCTTCAGCCGCACCGATTCCGCACGCGCCACGCCATAGGTGGTCAGCAGCAGGTCGGGCTGCGCCGCGCCGGGCGCCCCAAGGAGCAGTGCCCGCTTGCTGCCGTGGTACACCTCTGTCGACAGCGTCGGCGCAAAGCGCGCCACCTCCTTCTGCCAGTTGGTCAGCAGGCTGGTCGGCACGATCACCAGCGCGCGGCCGGCAGCCAGCTCGCCGCGCTCCTTCAGGTGCAACAGCAGCGCGATCACCTGCAGCGTCTTGCCCAGGCCCATGTCGTCGGCGATCACGCTGCCCAGGCCGAGCCGGGCATTGCGCGCCAGCCACTCATAGCCGCGCACCTGGTAGGGCCGCAGGGCCGCCTGCAACCCATTCGGCAAGGCGATGGGCGCGCTGTCCTTGAGCTGGTCCAGCAGCTTGCGCGCCGCCGGGTTCAGGCCCACCGGTGCGCCCTCGAAGCTGCCGGCCAGCGCGGTGCGCAGCAGGTCTTGCGCACCCAGGCGCGGCGGCTTGGCCAATTGCTGGCGCAGTTGTTCGATGGCAGCCGGGTCGAGATAGACGTATTCACCCCTGAAACGGACCACGCCGGTGGCCTTGCCCAGCAGGCGCTCGAAGTCCTCGGGCGTGAGCGTCTGATCGCCCAGAGCCACCTGCCAGTCGAACGAGAAGATCTGGTCGGCCTTCAGGAACGACGGTGATGCGATGTTGGCGCCGGCCGCTGCCTTGATCTGCATCGACAAGCGCGGGCGCAGCAGCCGGTCCAGCGCCTTGGGCAACAGCGTGCGGATGCCCAGCAAGCGGATCGCCGGCAAGGCTTCGAACAAGAAGGCGGGCAGTTCGGGCAGGGTGAGCGGCAGCGGCGCGCGCGCGCCGGTGCGCAGGTAGCCGGCCAGCGGCGGATGGAACTCCGCCAGCAAGGCCACCGTCTGCAGCACCGCCATGCGCCGGGGCTGCCAGGCGGGCGCCGTCATCACCGTGGCCAGTGGCGTGGGCTTGTGCAGGGCCTGCGCTTCATCGGCCACGGCAATCGACAGCGCGAAGCCGTCACCATCGGCTGCTTCGTCGATCTGCAGCACTGGCGCCACCGGCTGCCGTGCCAGGTGCAGGCGCGACAGCCAGGTCTGGATGCTGCCTGGCCAGGCAGTCTCGCCAGGCCCGTCGAAACGGCCGCGCCCGGTGCCGAAGAACAGCTGCGGCACTTTGCCATCCAGCGCCTTGGCCTTGGTCGTCGCCGAAGTCGATTCAGCCCTCACGCGTGAAGTCGCCTTCGGACCTTGGCCCGGCACAAGCCCTTCCCGGGCCTGGAGTCCGGGCTCAGTGCTGGCGAACACGCCGTGGTCCAGCAGCAGCGAGAGCAGCAGCCGGGCTTGCGTCACGGCGGCCAGCGGGGTGGTCTTGCGCCCTTGCTTGTGCTGCACCAGTGCGGCGGGCAGGCCCGTGGCCGCGCGTTGCACGATGTCGCGCACGGTGGGGTCGAGTTCGGCCGGCAGCCAGCGCAAGGCCAACGTGTGGGGCGCCAGCAGCATCAGCTCGGGCACCACGGCGCCCTTGGCCAGCAGGTGCCCGGCCAGCAGGCGCAACTGCCACACGGCCGCCAGCCCGGCGCCCAGGTCGTCCAGTTGCGAAGGCGCAACTGCGGCCAGCAGACCGAGCAGATCCGGCCAGGCAGTGAGGTTCGCGCCGTCCGCGTCGATGCCGGCCACCGTGACCACGCCGCTGTCGTCGACCGTCAGCCGCAGCTGGCCGGTGGGCAGCGCGACGGGCGGCTCTTCGGCGCCTGACGCCACCGCCACCGCCACCGCCATCGACACTTCCATCGCCTTCGCCGCCTGTCGCGCCACGCGGGTCATCTGTGCCTGGGCCAGCGCCCGAAAGTCGCCGCCCCGATGGAACACCGGATCGGCCGGCAGCACCCGCCACAGGGTCTGGCGCAGGTCGGGGATGGTGGTGAGGTCCAGTTGCGACAAGGCGCCGAGATCGGGCACTGCTGTCGCTGCGGCAGCGCCGGGCGGCTCTGCAGCCGCCGTGGCGTCGCCGAACAGGGCCTGCGCCAGCGTCGGCAACGCCGCTGCCTTGGCGCCGTCGAGCCGCACCCCGCGCTGTTCGAGCAGCGCGGCCAGGTCGATGCCGCGCAGGCTGAACACCAGGAACGGGTCGGCATCGATCTGCTGGCTGAGCAGGTAGACGACGGCGGCCAGGTGCTTGCACGGCACCGCTCCATCGGGGCAGGAGCAGTGCATCTTCAGGTCGGTCCAGCGGGCCGGGAAGATCGGAATCTTCAGCTGTTGCGCCAACTGCAAGACCGCGGGGTCCAGCTCGCGGTTGAGCAAGCGGGCCACCAGGCCCGGGTCTTCGACGAGACGGTCCATCAGTCGGCCGGCCAGCAGGGCCTCGGTCTGGGGGATGCCGATCTCGACCTGATAGGGCCGCGGACGCGAGCCTTGCACCCGGGCCGACACCGCCGAGTCCGCCACCACCAGGTCGCGCACCGCGCCCCGGTTGGCGTAGCTGCGGCCGCGTGGCAGGCGGTTGTCGTGGTCGATCTGCGTCAGGGCCTGCAGCCACTGCGCGCCCCACCAGGTGCGGCCGTATCGTGGGTGGCTCATCGTCTTGGTTCTCGGCGCAGGCGGTGGGTGGGAGGACGGGCGTGTTCGGGGGGCAGCCATCGCTGCACCAGGCCCGTTGTGCAGGCGGGGGCCGGGCAGCAGCCGCCACGGCAATGCTGAAATCCTAAGGCCTGCGGCAGCCCGCACCGACTTGCCGCCCGCGGCGGTCAACCGCTGCGGCAGCGCAGCAGTTGCGGTTGAAGGCAGGGCGTCTTGCGCACCGGCCTGGCCGCCGATTGCCTGACGAAGGCATCACCAGGTGGCGGCGCCACCTTGCAACCTGCGCAGCGCCAGCAGGAAGGTGGCGGCGTTCCAGCTCTGGCCGGCCATGCCCATCGGTTGCAGCGTCTGGCCGTGGAACCACTCTGTGAAGCGCCAGTCGCCGAGGGCGTTGACACGCGCCAGCGCGGCGAGTTCCTGCCAGGCCAGGTCGCTGCGCCCGAGCTGCGCCAGTGCCAGCACCCAGAAGCCGCCGACGAACGGCCAGACGCCGCCGTTGTGGTACTGGTGCGGGTGGTTCTGGCGGTGCCGGGCCATGTAGGGCCGCCACGATTCATGCTGCCGAGACAGCGGGTGCAGCGTCACGCGCACCGGGTAGGGCTCGGCCGCCTTCGCGCCGCGCAAGGCCTCGACGATGCCGTGCCCCATCGACTCGCTGGCCGCGCCGCAGAGGATGGCGAGCAGGTTGCCGAAGACGTCGCCTTCGTGGCCGGCGGCGGCCAGGTTGACAAAGCTGAGGTACAGCCCCGACCCGCTGCGGCCGCGGCGCGCGTAGTGCTGCAGCAGACGCGCACGGTGGTAGGCCGGCAGGTCGCGCTGCGCCGGATGGAAGAGGTGGTTGAAGTGGTGCAGCGTCACGTCGGCATGCAAGAGGCCGAAGCGGCGCTTGACCTCCAGCCACAAGGCGTTGCTGTAGAGCACGTAGCCCGAGCGCGGCATGATGTCGGCCCAGTCGCTGGCCTCGTTCTGCTGCACCAGCCGGAAGGCCTGGTGTTCCTGCGCCAGCAGCCATTGGATGGCCAGCGCCGTCTCGGGCTGCCACCGGGTCGCCCCGACATCGCCGTGCCGGCGCACATGGTCGCAGGCGATCAGCCACCACAGCGTGGCGTCGATGCAGCCCAGGTACCAGAAGTCGGCGTCGCCGCCTTCGGGGTCGACGTACTTCGGGATCTGGCCGTTGGCCGCCTGCATCGCGGCCAGCGCGTCCAGGCTGGCGACAGCGCCGCGCTCCAGCGCCGCGACGCCGCTGCCGCACATCGCGAGCACGCAGATGGCAGCGTCGCGGCCGAAGATGCGGGTGTAGCGCCGCGCCACAGCGGCTGGTGTGCGGCTGGCGGCCAGGATGCCGTGCGGCGTCAGGTTGTCCTGCAGCAGTTGAAGCGATGCCGACGCACAGGCGTCGATGGGCGTTTGGTCGTCGGCCGACAGGGCCTTCATGCCCTGGCCGAGCGGCATGTGGTCGGCGTTCTGCAACATCACCTCATTCAGGCCGCACCACTGTAGCGCACGCCAGTTGGCCCGGAACTCGGCGCCGGCTCAGCAGCTTCTGCTGGCCGTTGAAGCGGTGCCCGTGCTGCGGCTTGTACAGGCCGTGGACGCGGCAGCCGCAGACCTGGCCGGAGCCGCGGGCCGCCATCACCGGCCGCCCTTGTTGTCCGGCGCGTCACCCGGAAACCAGCGCTCGATGAGTTGTGCCGCGCGCTCTCTGGCGCCCAGACCGAGCGCCAGCGCGCCGGCAAAGACGACGCCGGCCAGCAGGATCAGGAAGGTCTGCTGGATGAGGCCGCCGCCGATGTCCAGGTGGTCGATGGCCAGCAGCACGACGAAGCTCATGACGCCGTACTGCGCCAGCCGGGCCAGCAGGTCGCCGTCGCTGATGGCCAGGCGCTTGCAGTAGCCGCGCACGGCGCCGCCGATGAAACGCGCGAAGTAACTGCCCAAGATCACCACCAGCAGCGCCACCAGCAGCCGTGGCAGGAAGAACACCACTTTGCCCAGCAGGTCTGTGACCTGGGTCAGCCCGAGGCCGTTCGACGCGATGATCAGGCTGGCCAGGATCACCATGGCGTAGGCGATCCAGCCGAACATGTCGGTGGTGTCCTTGTCGGTGCCGCCTTGTTGCAGGAAGCCGTCGATGCCGGCGCGCTCGGTCAGCACGTGGAAGTTCACCGCCCGCAGTGCCTTGACGACGCTGAAGCGAAAGGCCTTTGCCAGCAGCCAGCCGACCACCAGGATGCCCAGCGCCACCGCCAGCCGCGGCAGGAAGGCACCGATCTCCAAGAGCAGGCCGCGCACGGGTTCGAGCAGCACATCCAACTTTTCCATGGTGACTCCTTGGGGTCAGACCGAGAGGCCGGCCAGGTCGGCGAGGCCGGCCAGCGGCACGCCGACCCAGTCGGGCCGGTTGTCCAATTCGTAGCGCAGTTCGTACAAAGCTTTCTCCAGTTCGAACAGATTCAACAATGGCTGCACGGCGGTGAAATCGGCATCGCTGGCGTAGACCGCGCCGCGCACCGCCGTGGCGCCGTAGGCCTGCAGGAAGGCCTCGCGCACCTGCCTCTCCCAGCGCCGTGCCAGCGGCGCCAGGCGTTCGAGGTCGGCGGTGTTCTTCGCGGTCTGCTGCAGCGCCGTGTGACGGGCATAGTCGAATGAACGCAGCAGACCGGCCACATCGCGCAGCGCCGAGTGTTTGGCCCGCCGTTCCTCGAAGCTGCGCTGTGGCTCGCCCTCGAAGTCGATGAGCAGGAAGTCGTCGCGGCAGATCAGCACCTGGCCCAGATGCATGTCGCCATGCAGGCGGGTCTTCAGGTGCGGCGGTGCGCTGCCGGTGCCTGCCGCGCCGATGCGCCGCTGCAACGCCGGCGCTGCCGCCAGCACCCGCGCCGCGAGCGCGTTCAGGCTTTCAGTCCAGCCATCGCGGCGGTGGCCGAGCAGGGCGAGCGTCTGCTTGCAATCCGCCCGCACGGCCGCGCTCCAGCGGGTGACATCGTCCGCCGTGGCGGGTTCAGGGTCGAAGGCCGGGTCGCCGGTGCGGCGCGCCAGCGCCGCATGCAGCTCGGCGACGCGCCGCGCCAGCACCTGCATGCGCTCGGCGATCGCGGCAATGGCATCGCCCGCCGCCGCCGCGTCGTCGCCGCTGGATTCGAGCAACCGCGCCAGCTGGTCGACCACGGCCGACCAGACGTCGCCCTGGTTGGTGACCTGCGCCTGCAACAGCGCCAGCGTCCAGGCCTGGCCGTCGGCGGCGATCCACTCCACGCTGCCGGCCACCGGCACGCTGTGCGGGAAGGCGGCAACATCGGTGAGGAAGCGGCCCATCTCCAGCTCGGGGTTGAGGCCTGGCTGCAAGCGGCGGTAGGCCTTCAGGAACAGACGGTCGCCGAGCAGGCTGATCGAGTTGCTGCTGGTGGTCAGCCGGCGCAGCGGTGCCGGCTGGTCGAGCAGGTGGCCGACGACCTCGGCATAGCCCTTGCCGGCATTGAAGCGCAGGCTGCCGCAGTCGCTGCGCAGCGGCCGGCCTGAACCCATTGCCGCTGCCAAGGCACGGCAGAAGGGTTCGTCGCCCATGGCATCGGCGATCAGGCCGACATCGGCCTGCTGCCGCACCTTGGTGACGGCCAGGCCGCCGAGGGCGCGTGTGCGCTCTTCGTCCTGGTCCTCGAAGCACATGGCCATCGGCACGAAATAGTGCGCCGGCGCACCGGGGCCGTGGGCCGCGACGATGGCCAGCAGCCACGGCCTGCCGTCGGCCTCCAGCGTGGCATGGTCGACGATCACCGCGCGCTCCAGCGGATCGGCCTTGGCGCCGTACCAGCGCTGGTGTCGCATGAAGCGCGGCAGCATCTCGCGTTCGAACTGCTGGCGCGTCTTCTCGGCCAGGCTCATGCGCCAGGGCACGACCCGGTTGCGGAAGAAGCTGTTCCAGCCGTCGAACAGCACCAGCGTGGGCAGGTCTTCGAGTGGCCGCGTCTCGGCGTGCCAGCTCGGCGGCACGGCGTCGGCCGACAGGCGGAACCAGAAGAAGCCGTAGGCAGGCAGCGTCAGCATGTAGGGCAGATCGCCGATCGGCGGGAAGGCGTTGCGGCCCGCCATTTCGACCGGCACGCGGCCCTTCCAGGCGCGCAGCTCGAGCTCGACCGGCTGTGCCGTGCGGCTGACGTTGGCCACGCACAGGATCGAT
>JBBRVT010000148.1:0-9637 GCA_038246615.1 Burkholderiales bacterium | reverse complement strand
GTGGCGGCCGTACAGCGTGTCGATCTTGCGCGACAGCGCCTCGCGCAGCGCCGGCACGCCGGCCATCGGAGGGTACTGGTTCAGGCCGTCGCGCATGGCCTGGGCCACCGCGTCGACCAGGGCCGGGTCGCCTTCGAAATCGGGGAAGCCCTGGCCCAGGTTGACTGCCCCACGCTCGGCCGCCAGGGCCGACATCACGGTGAAGATGGTGGTGCCCACCCTGGGCAGGCGGCTGGGCGGCAGCGGCGTGCGGTGGGTGGCAGGGGTGGTCATCGCGGTGGTCATCGCATCAAAGCTCGTAGGACGTTGGGGTGCTGCCAGGGCGCGCGGCCATGGCCTTCTCGATGAGGCTGCGGCTCAACCGTTCGCTCAGCAACCCGGCAAAGGCGTAGACGAAGTGCCGCAGGTAGGCGCCGCGCTTGAAGGCCACGCGCGTGGTGTTGGGGCCGAACAGATGGCCCACCGGGCGCCAGGCCAGGTCGCCACCGGGCGGGTCGTCGCGCACCGCCATCTCGGCCACCAGGCCCACGCCCATGCCCAGGCGCACATAGGTCTTGATGACGTCGGCGTCGATGGCTTCCAGCGCAATGTCGGGCTTGAGCCGGGCGCGGGCGAAGGCCTCGTCGATGCGGCTGCGGCCGCTGAAGGTGGGGTGGTAGGTGATCAGCGGCTCGGCCGCCAGCTGCGCCAGCGTGGGCCGCTCCACGTCGGCCAGCGGATGGCGCGCCGGCACCACCAGCACATGCTGCCATTCATAGCACGGCAGGGTGACCAGGCCGTCGACGTCGGCCAGCGACTCGGTGGCCAGGCCGATCTCGGCCACGTCGTCGGCCAGCATGCGCGCCACGTCGCCAGGCGTGCCCTGGTGCATCTGCACCTGCACCTTGGGGAACATGCGCCGCAGCCGGGCCACCGGCTCGGGCAGCACATAGCGCGCCTGGCTGTGGGTGGTGGCGATGCTGAGCGTGCCGGCGTCCTGCTTGGAGAACTCGTCGCCGATGCGCTTCAGGTTGGCCACCTCCCGCATGATGATCTCCACCGACTGCAGCACCAGCTGGCCGGGCTCGGTGACGCGGCGGATGCGCTTGCCGTGGCGGGCGAAGATGTCCACGCCCAGTTCTTCTTCCAGCTCGAGGATGGCCTTGCTGATGCCGGGCTGCGAGGTGTGCAGCGCCTTGGCGGTCTCGGTGAGGTTGAGGTTGCGCCGCACGGCCTCCTGCACGAAGCGGAACTGGTGCAGGTTCATGTCAGGACCGCACGGCCGTTCCGAAGGGACTGACCGCCCCCTTTAGGGGGCAGCGAACGGCGTGAGCGTCTCATTTCCAGGCGATCTCCGGACCGCTGCTGTCCAGGGCCACGGCCGCCATCGCTTCGACCAGCGCGGCAGCCTCGCCCACAGCCGGGCGCAGGGTGAAGCGCACATCGGGGTGGGCCTGCTGCAGCCGGGCCAGCAGCAGCGGCAAATCCTTGCGCACATGGCCGCCGGCGCCCAGGAACAGCGGCACCACGTCGACCGCATTGCAGCCGGCGGCCACCAGGGTGTTGCCGCCAGCCACCAGGTCGGGGGCCATGAACTCCAGGAAGGCCAACACCACGCGGTCGCCGCCCCGCTGCGTGCGGCAGCGCGCAGCCACCGCCTCGAAAGGCAGTGCCCAGCGCGGGTCGCGGGCGCCGTGGGCGAACAGCAGCAGGCCGGTGTCGGGAGACGGTTCGGTGTCGGTCATCTGGGAAGCTATCGAAAGCGGACGAGCCAGGCGAAGGCGCCCATGGAAATCAGCAGGTACAGCCCGCTGGGGGCGGCGGCGGCCATCCAGGGGGTCCATTGCCGCAGCAGCCCCAGATGCCCGCTGGCATTGTTCAGCAGCACGAAGCTGATGCCCAGCATGATGCCGCCGAAGACCTTGTAGCTGACGCCGCCGGCACGCGCATGCAGGTAGGCGAAGGGCAGGGCCAGCGCCACCATCACCACGCAGGCCAGCGGGTACAGCGCCTTCTTCCAGAACTGGATCTGGTAGCTCTGCACCGCCTGGTCCTGGTCGGCCAGGTGGCTGCTGTAGCGCCACAGGTCGACGGTGGACATGTTCTTGGCCGGCAGCAGGGCGGCAGCCACCACGGTGGCGTCCAGGCTGCTGGGCCAGTCCAGTGCGTCCTGCGTCTGCTGGCGCAGCGGCTGCGTGGCCATGGCCTGCTCGGGCGTCGGCCAGTCGGTGCGCTGCACCTGGCGCAGCCGCCAGTGGCCGTCGGCCAGCACCTGGCCGCTGGCGGCCTCGATGCGGCTGCGCAGCCGGCCGTCGGTGTCGAACTCGAAGATGCGCACACCCAGCAGCGCGCCGTCCACGCCGGCGCCACTGACATTGACCGAAATGCTGCGCTCGCTGGTCGCCGCCGATGCCGGGCCGCTGCCGGGGCGGCGCTCCTTCATCCACGCGCCGTTGTTGCCCAGCGTCAGCCCGCCGCGCAGCCCGGCCTTCAGCGCCACTGCTTTGCGCTCGGTGTAAGGCGCCACGTAGTCGCCCACCACGAAGGTGACCAGCGCGAACACCAGCCCCGGCAGCGCCAGCAGCCGCAGCGCCCGGCCAGGGCCCAGGCCGGCAGTGCGCAGGATGGTGAATTCCGACGACTGCGCCAGCCGCGCCATCGCGTAGATGGTGCCGATCAGCACCGCGATCGGGAACAGCTCGTAGAAGTGCCCCGGCTGCTCCAGCAGCCCGCGCAGCACCGCCTGGCCCAGCGTGTAGCCATTGCGGCCGACGTTCTCGAGCTCGTCGACGAAGTCGATGAAGAAGAACAGGCTCAGGAAGGCCACGGCGACGAACACCACCGACCAGACGATGTCGCGGTAGAGCAGGCGCCGCACCGTCTTCATGGCCGCCCCTCGCCTGCCGGGTCCATCGGTCGATCGCTCGAGGGGACGCGGGCTGGCTTGGGACCGGCCCGGCGCGCGCCCCGCGTGCCGCCGAAGAGCCGCAGCACGGCGGCGTTGTCGCGCCACCAGATCAGCGCCAGCCCCAGCGCAAACATGCCGCCGTGCAGCACCAGCATGGTGCCGCCCATGCCGAACTTGCCGCTGGCGATCCAGGCCTGCGACAGGTTGATCAGGTTGAAGTAGACGATGAAGCTCAGCAGCGCCAGCAGCAGGTTCCAGTTGGTGGCGCGGCGCGGCTGGGTGGCCGCCAGCCCCACGCCCAGCAGCAGCAGGTTGGCTGCGGCCAGCAGCAGGCCGAAGCGCCAGGCCAGCTCGGCCTGGTGGCGCAGGTTCGGGTTGTGGATCAGCGCCAGCGTGGGCAGGGTCTTGGGCGCGGCGGCCTCGGCGCTGCGGGCCGCCGACTCGCCCACCACCACCCGGTAGCGCTCGAAGCTGGACAGCGTGTGCATGCCGGTCTTGCTGTCGGTCTCGGTGCGCTGGCCCTGGTCGAGCTGCAGCACCCGGTCGGCGCCCTCGGTCATCAGCTGGCCGCTGCGCGCCGACACCACGCTTTCCAGCGGTGGCTGCCGCGTCAGCACGAACACGTTGTGGCCTTCCACGCCCTCCTGGCTGGCGCGGTCGACGAAGAACACCCGGCTGCCGTCACGCGAGGCCTGGAATACGCCCGGCGCCACGCGCGACAGGTCGCTGCGCTGCTCGTAGCGGCTGCGCAGTTCGGCGCTGCTCTGGTTGCCCCAGGGCCAGACGAACAGCAGCAGCGCGCCCACCACCACCAGCACCGGCCAGGCCATGCCAAGCACCGGCCGCACGAAGCGGCCCAGCCCCAGACCGCTGGCGAACCAGATCGCCATCTCGCTGTCGCGGTACATGCGCCCCAATGTCACCACCACCGCCACGAACAGGCTCAGCGCCAGCATCGTCGGCAGATGGCCCAGCGCGGTGTAGCCCAGCAGCAGCACCACGTCCTCGGGGGCCACCGTGCCGCCTGCGGCCAGCCCCAGGGTGCGGATCAGCATCATCGTGATGACGATGGTGAGGATGACTACCAGGGTGGCGCCGAAGCTGCGGGACAGCTCTCGGCGCAGGGTTGCATCGAATAACATCTTCGGATCTTATGACGAGGCAGATGATGGACTTCCACACCCAAGTGATGGCCCCGGGCGCCACGGCCAAGCTGTCGGCAGACGCCCTGCTGCTTGTGCTGGTGGGCGACAAGCTGCCGGCCGACCTGGACGCACCGCTGGCCAACGCCGTGGCCGAGGCGGTGAAGCTCGGCGATCTGGTGCTCAAGCCGGGCAAGACGGCCTACCTGCGCCAGGTGCCCGGCGTGAAGGCGCCGCGCGTGGCGGTGGCGGTGGCCAAGGACGCCAGCGCGCGTGCGGTCAAGGCCGCCGGCATCGCTGGCATCGCATTGGTCAAGAGCCTGGGCGTGAAGCACCTGGCGGTGCTGGCGGCCGGCACCGACACCCTGGGCGGCCCCCAGGCCGAGGCGCTGGCCACGGCCGCAGCCGACGCGGTGTACCTGTACCGCACCACCAAGCCCAGCGCCGCCGAGCCGCCCGTGCTGGCCAAGCTGACGCTGCTGGTGGCCAAGGGCGATGCTGCTGCGGCCGCCGCCGGCCTGGCGCGCGGCGCCGCCATCGCCGAGGGCGTGACGCTGGCGCGCGAACTCGCCAACCGCCCCGGCAACCACTGCACCCCGACGCTGCTGGCGGCCGAGGCCCGCACCATGGCCAAGGCCCAGGGCCTGAAGATCGAGGTGCTGGACAAGAAGCAGATCGAAGCGCTGGGCATGGGCAGCTTCCTGGCCGTGGCGCAGGGCTCGGACGAGCCGCCCAGGTTCATCGTCATGCACTACCAGGGCGCGGCCAGGGGCGTGGCGCCGCTGGTGCTGGTGGGCAAGGGCATCACCTTCGATTCCGGTGGCATCAGCCTGAAGCCGGGCGACGGCATGGACGAGATGAAGTTCGACATGGGTGGTGCCGCCAGCGTGGTCGGCACCATGCTTGCGGTGTCCCAGCTCAAGCCCAAGCTCAACCTGATCGGCGTGATCGCCGCCTGCGAGAACATGCCCAGCGGCCGGGCGCTGAAGCCGGGCGACGTGGTCACCAGCATGTCGGGCCAGACCATCGAGGTGCTGAACACCGACGCCGAGGGCCGGCTGATCCTGTGCGACGCGCTCACCTATGTCGAGCGCTTCAAGCCTGCGGCGGTGGTCGACATCGCCACCCTCACCGGCGCCTGCGTGGTGGCGCTGGGGGCGGTGCATTCGGGCCTGTTCTCGCCCGACGATGCGCTGGCCGCCGACCTGCTGGCCGCCGGCCAGGCCGCGCTCGACACCTGCTGGCGCATGCCGATGGACGATGAGTACGACGAGGGCCTGAAAAGCAACTTCGCCGACATGGCCAACATCGGCGGCCGCCCGGGCGGCGCCATCACCGCAGCGATGTTCCTCAAACGCTTCACCGCCAAGCTGCGCTGGGCCCACCTGGACATCGCCGCCACCGCCTGGAAGAGCGGCGCCGCCAAGGGCGCCACCGGCCGGCCGGTGGGGCTGTTGACGCACTGGGTTCTGGCCCAGGTGAAGTGAGCCTGCGCACTGGTCGTGCCGGCCGTGCAGGTCGATTTCCACACCGGGCTGGCCGACAAGCTGGCCTACGCCTGCCGGCTGCTGCGCAAGGCGCAGCGCAGCGGTGCCCGGGTGGTCGTCACCGGTGATGCGGCGCTGCTGGCCCGGCTGGACCAGTTGCTGTGGACCTTCGACCCCGGTGAATTCATCCCGCATGCCCGCCTGCGCGCCGGCGAGCGGCCGGCCCCGCGCCTGGCGCGCACGCCGTTGTGGCTGGCCGAGCAACCGGCCGACGCGGGCAGCTGCGACGTGCTGGTCAACCTGGGCCCGGCCGCGCTGGGCGATGCGCCGCTGCCGGCGCGCACCATCGAACTGGTGGCGCGCGACGACGCTGAAGTGGCCGCCGGTCGACAACGCTGGCGCGCGCATCTGGCGGCCGGCTGCACGCCGGTGAACCACCCGCAGACCGAGCCCTGACACTGCGTGCCCGGTGGCGGTGGCGGTGGCGGTGTGAACGCGGCACGCCACTTGCTCGTTGACGGCAACGCGCTGCGGCTGCGCTAGGGCAAGCCCCGAGTGGCGACGCGCCAGAACCGGGCTGCAACCGGTGTATCGTTCCGCCGTCTGAGAGACAAGCCCACACGGCCGCGTTTCCAATTCCGACCCATCCATCCCATCCGGAGGTTTTTTCATGCAAGTCAAGCTCAATGTGATCGTCGCGGCCGCCGCAGCGGTGCTCACCGGCACCGTCATGGCGCAGGACATGGTCGTCAAGATCGGCCACGTCGGCCCGATGTCGGGCGCCCAGGCGCACTACGGCAAGGACAATGAAAACGGCGCCCGCATGGCCATCGAAGATTTGAACGCCAAGGGCGTGACGATCGGCGGCAAGAAGGTGAAGTTCGAACTGGTCGCCGAGGACGACGCCGCCGACCCGAAGCAGGGCACTTCCGCCGCGCAGAAGCTGTGCGACGCCAAGGTGGCAGGCGTGGCCGGCCACCTGAACTCGGGCACCACCATCCCGGCCTCGTCGGTCTACAACCAGTGCGGCATCCCACACGTCACGCCGTCGGCCACCAACCCCAAGCTGACGCAGCAGGGCTTCAAGACCACCTTCCGCCTGCTGGCCAACGACAACGCGCTGGGCGCCGGCCTGGCCCTGCACGCGGCCAACAACCTGAAGCTCAAGAAGATCGCGATCATCGACGACCGCACCGCCTACGGCCAGGGCGTGGCCGAGGTGTTCAAGAAGATCGCGATGGCCCAGGGCATCCAGATCGTCGACGAGCAGTTCACAAACGACAAGGCCACCGACTTCATGGCCATCCTGACGGCCATCAAGAGCAAGGCACCCGACGGCGTGTTCTACGGCGGCATGGACCCGCAGGCCGGCCCGATGCTGCGCCAGATGGACCAGCTCGGCCTGTCGAACGTGAGATTCTTCGGTGGCGACGGCATCTGCACCGCCAAGCTGGCCGAGCTGTCTGGCGGCGCCAAGAGCCTGAACAACGTGGTCTGTGCCGAAGGCGGCGCCAGCCTGGACAAGATGCCCGGCGGCAAGGCCTGGAAGGCCCGCTACGACGCCAAGTACCCCGGCCAGTTCCAGGTCTACAGCCCGTACGTCTACGACGCCGTGCATGTGCTGGTGGACGCGATGGTCAAGGCCGGCTCGGCCGACCCGAAGGTGTACCTGCCCAAGCTGGCGGCCACCAACTACCAGGGCGTGACGACCAGGGTCGCGTTCGATGCCGATGGCGAGTTGAAGAACCCGGCCATGACCCTGTACATGTACAAGGACGGCAAGAAGGTTGCCCTGAACTGATCGGCTCGGCTGGCATGACAAAGGGCGCCGAGAGGCGCCCTTTTTCTTGGCCGGCGGGCGGCGCGGGGCCGATCAGGCCCGGCCGAACAGCCGGGTCATGTCGGCCAGCCGGTGCCCATGCCAGGGGTGCACCTGGCTCCACTCGAAGCGCCACACCCACCAGCCCGACGGGCTGCCGGGCCGGTTCATGCGGCAGTCGGTGGGCAGCACCAGGATGTCCTGCATCGGGTGCACCACGGTGTCGGCCACGGACGCCGCGCCGGCGCGCATCATCGCCCAGCCGATGTCGTGGCCGTCGGTGCCCAGGTAGGCGCGCGCATGGTGGTGCTCATGCTCGGTGGCGCCGGCCCACCAGCCCACGGTGGTGTCGTTGTCGTGGGTGCCGGTGTAGACCACGCTGTGCTGCTGGTGGTTGTGCGGCAGGAACGGGCCGCTGGCGTCGCCGGCAAAGGCGAACTGCAGGACGGCCATGCCGGGGAAGCCGGTGGCGGCCAGCAGGTCCCTCACCGGCTGCGACAGATCGCCCAGGTCCTCGGCGATCAGCGGCAGCGGGCCCAGCGCCGCACGCATGGCATCGAACAGCGCCAGCCCCGGCCCCGGCAGCCAGCGGCCGTGCACGGCGGTGGGCTCGGCAGCCGGGATTTCCCAATAGTCGGCAAAGCCGCGAAAGTGGTCGATGCGCACGATGTCGACCAGCTCCAGCGTGTGCCGCATCCGCTCGATCCACCAGGCATGGCCTTCGGCCGCATGGGCCGCCCAGCGGTACAGCGGGTTGCCCCAGCGCTGGCCGGTGGCGCTGAAGTAGTCTGGTGGCACGCCGGCCACCACGGTGGGCCGGCCGCTGGCGTCCAGTTCGAACAGGTCCTGCCGGGCCCAGACTTCGGCGCTCTGGTGGGCGATGAAGATCGGTGCGTCGCCGACGATCTGCACGCCCCGGGCATGCGCATGGGCCCGCAGCGCTGCCCACTGGCGGAAGAAGCACCACTGGCAGAACTGCCAGAAGGCGATGGCCTGCGCATGGCGGGTGCGTGCTGCGGCCATGGCCGCGGGTTGGCGCTGCGCCAGGCCGTCGGGCCAGCCGGGCCATTCGGCCCAGCCGGTGGCCTCGCACCGGGCCATGAACAGCGCGTAATCGTCCAGCCAGCTGGCATGGCGCTGGCAGAAGGCGGTGAAATCAGCCCGCTCGGCCGCGCTGGTACTGGTGCTCGTGGTGGCGGCAAAGGCGCTGGCGGCCTCGGCCAGGCGCGCCATGCGCCAGGGCACCATGCTGGCGAAGTCGATGCGGCGTGCATCGGAGGGCGGCGGCTTGGCCAGCGCGCCGGCGCCCAGCCAGCCGCGTTGCTGCAGCTCGGCCAGGTCGATCAGCAGCACATTGCCGGCAAAGGCCGAGCTGCTCATGTACGGTGAATTGCCCGGCCCGATGCCGCCCAGCGGCAGTGTCTGCCACAGGGTCTGGCCGGCGCTCTGCATCCAGTCGATGAAGTGGTAGGCGGCGGGGCCGAGGTCGCCGCTGCCATGCGGGCCCGGCAGGGAGGTGGGGTGCAGCAGCACCCCGCTGGCGCGGGGGAATCGCATGGTGGTCAGGCGCCGGAGCGCGGTGGTGGTGTGGCTGGTGGGGCGGCTGGTGGTGCGGCTGGTGGGGCGGCTGGTGGAGCAGGTGACACCGGGCCGGCCAGCAGGGCCACGCTGCGGGCCGGCAGCAGCATCTGGCCGCTGCATGGCGTGGTTCTCTCCGGGCCGACCGCATCGTCGGCGGTGTCGAGCAGCGGCTGCCAGCGGCCCGGCGGCAGCTGGAACGGTGTGTCGGCTGGCTCGGCATTGAACAGCAGCAGCAGTGGCTGGTTGCCACGGCCCGGCGCGCCGATGAAGGCGCCGAGCACCCGCGAGGCGGACTGGGTCCAGTCCCAGTCGGTCAGCGCGCCGCCGCCGCGGCGCAGCCAGCTCAGGTCATGCAGGCCGCGCGCATCGGTCAGGCCGGTGTACCAGCCGGGGCCCAGCGGCAGCCACTGCCGGCGCAGGGCCAGCAGACGGGCGGTGAAGCGGCGCAGCGGCCCGTCGGCCCGCTGCCAGTCGATCCAGGTGATGGCGTTGTCCTGGCAGTAGGGGTTGTTGTTGCCCTGCTGGGTGTGGCCGACCTCGTCGCCGGCGGCCAGCATCGGCGTGCCCTGGCTCAGCAGCAGCGTGGCGAGCAGTGCGCGCTGCAGCCGGCCGCGCAGGCGCAGCACCTCGGGGTCGTCGGTCTCGCCCTCGATGCCGCAGTTCCAGCTCAGGTTGTGGCCATGGCCGTCGCGGTTGTGCTCGCCATTGGCCTGGTTGTGGC
>JBBRVT010000147.1:0-9686 GCA_038246615.1 Burkholderiales bacterium | reverse complement strand
GGGCTTAAAACTCCATCGAGGGTTCGAATCCCTCCGACTCCGCCACCTGGCCTGCCATCACAGGCCTGCTGGCAGCAACAAAGCCTGAGCCCCGCCCTGCGGGGCTTTGTGCTTTTCGGGCCCCGGTCAGCACCTTCGATGATGGCCCATCAATAGTGCGGCGGCAGTTCGTCGCGCAGGCCGCGAAACGGCTGCTGCGCATCGGCGTCAGGCAGTTGCGATCGCAGCGTGGCCAGTTCGTGCAGCAAGGCGTCAATCTGCCGCTGCTGGCGCACCAACACCAGGTTCAGCTGGTCCAGTGCATCTTCCTGGAAGCTGGCCTTGATCTCCAGGTCGGTGAGGCGTTGTTCCAGGGGCGGCATGGCGTCGTCGCGGTGCGGGGCGGGCCTGGATGGTAGCCGTGGCGACCCGGCCCGCTGCATGTGCGACCATGGGCGCATGCACAACAACCAGTTGCCTGTCGACTTGGTCCTGTTCGGTGCCACAGGCTTCACCGGCCGACTGGTGGCCGAGGTGCTGCAGGCCCGCGCCGGCAGCGGCGACACCTTCCGCTGGGCGCTGGCCGGCCGCAACGCCGAGCGGCTGGCGGCGGTGCGCCAGACCATCGGCGCACCGGCCACGCTGCCCCTGCTGACAGCCGACGCCAGCGATCCGGCTGCCCTGGCCGCGCTGGTCCGCCAGACGCGGGTCGTGATCACCACCGTCGGCCCTTACAGCCAGCACGGCACGGCGCTGGCCACCGCCTGCGCCGAGGCCGGCACCGACTATGTCGACCTCTGCGGCGAGCCGTTGTGGATGGCCCAGATGATCGGCCGGCTGCAGACGCCGGCGGCAGCCAGCGGTGCGCGCATCGTGTTTTCCTGCGGCTTCGACTCGGTGCCGTTCGACCTGGGTGTGCTGTTCCTGCAGACCGAGGCGGTGCGGCGCTTCGGCCAGCCGCTGCAGCGGGTGCACTGCCGGGTGCTGCGCCTGCGCGGTGGCGTGTCTGGCGGCACGGCCGCCAGCCTGTTGGCCACGCTGGAGGCTATCGACGGCGATCCAGCGGCCGCTCGCCTGCTGGCCGACCCGTTTGCATTGACGCCTGGCTTCCGCGGCCCGGTGCAGCCTGACGACACATCGGCGCACCAGGACCTGCCTTCGGGCGCCTGGGCCGGCCCCTTCGTGATGGCCATGATCAACACCAAGAACGTGCACCGCAGCAATGCACTGCGGGGCCATCCCTGGGGCCGTGACTTCGCCTATGACGAGCGGGTGTCGACCGGCCGCGGCTTGGCCGGACGGGTCGCTGCCGAACTGCTGACCGGCCGCACGCGGCTGCAGAACCTGGCGCTGTCCTGGGGGCCCAGCCGGGCGCTGATCGGCCGCCTGGCCTTGCCGCAGCCCGGCCAAGGGCCCAGCCTCGGCCAGCGCGAGACCGGCAGCTACGACTTGTCGTTCACCGGCCAGACGGTGGACGGCCGCAGCCTGCAGGCCACGGTGCACGGCGAGCGCGACCCCGGCTACGGCTCCACCTCGCGCATGCTCACAGAGGCGGCGTTGTGCCTGCTGCAGGATGTGCCCAGGCAGGCCACGCCCGGCGGTGTGTGGACGCCCGGTGCGGCGATGGGCTTGTCGCTCTTGCGTCGCCTGCAGGACCATGCCGGCCTGCGCTTCGCGCTGGTGGATTGAGGTCGGCAATGGCCAGGCCGGTGCCGCGGCTCAGTGCCGACGAGATTCAACGCATCATCGCCACCGCCTGGGACGACCGGCCACCGTTCGACCGGGTGCTGCGCCAGCATGGCCTGAACCCGGGCCAGGTGGTGCAGTTGCTCAAGCGTGAACTGACCCCTAACGCCTACAAGGTGTGGACTGCGCGCATCCGCAGCAAGCCGGAACGCTGACGCCGCGCCCGATCGTCAGCTGGCAGCAGGTTGCCGGATGCGCAACTCGTCGGCCGATTTGCCGGCGGCCAGCGCGGCCTTGAACCAGTTCGGCCGCTTGCCGATGCCGCTCCATTGATGGCCGGCATCGTCCTGGTACTTGGCCGGTGCCGGCGGCCGTGCGGCCTTGCCCGGCTTGGCAGCGCGCTTGCCGCCAGCCTTGGAAGGCGCTGCCGCCGTCGACTTGCCGAAGAGATCCTGCGTGGTCAGGCCGTAGTGGGTGATCGCCTCCTTGATGCGGGCGACCACACCGGCCACTTCTTTCGCTTTCATTGCATCCGCTTCCTGCTGCAGCTTGCGGATCTGGCCCTGGATCTGGGCGTAGGTCTTTGCCATCGTTTGGGTTCTCTCAGTGGCGCCTTGGGCGCGCTGGCTCGGGCGCTGCCGGCTTGCAACCGGTCGGTGGCCCACTCCCCGATCTGCATGGTATGCCGATGCGGGCGTTCAGTCAGCGGCGATGCAGCAGAACAGGCCGGCGCCACCGGTGCTTTTCAGTGCCTCCTGGCCGTTCCCAAGTTTCCGCATTCCCCTCGGGGGGCCTGACGCGCAGCGGCAGGTCTGGGGGCGCTCTTCAGTGCGTTCTGGCCGCAGCAGCAGGTCTGGTGCGCGATCTGGAGCCCGATCTGCCCGCCAGGGCAGGGCTTCTTTGCTGGGGGCCTTCCCGGATGGTGGCCGGCCCGCGCACCGCCGCCGCAGCGCCAGCGCTACAGTGGGCAGATGAATACACGCATCGTGCTGGCGCGACGGCCCGCCGGTTGGGTCGACGAAGACTGCTTCGCCTCCGAGCAGGTCGACGAGCCCGAGATCGGCCCCGAGGACGTGCTGCTGCAGGCGGTCTATCTGTCAATGGACCCTTACCTGCGTGGCCGCATGAACGCGGGCCCGTCCTACGCGCCCGGCTTCGTGCTGGGCCAGCCCATCGTGTCACGGGTGGTGGCGCGGGTGATCGCCTCGCGCAACGCCCGCTTTGCGGTCGGTGACTGCGTCTGGGGCTTTCTCGACTGGGCCGAGCGCCTGCGGGTGCCGCGCGGTGAAGGCCTGCACAAGATCGACCCGGCGCTGGGGCGCATCAGCCACGCGGTGTCGGTGCTGGGCATGCCCGGGCTCACCGCCTGGGTGGGCGCCATGCAGATCGGCAAGCCACAGCCGGGCGACACGGTGTATGTCTCGTCGGCGGCCGGCGCGGTGGGGCAACTGGCGGGGCAGTTTGCCAAGCGGGCCGGTGCGCGGGTGGTGGGCTCGGTGGGCAGCGACGCCAAGCGCGCCCACCTGCTGGCGCGCGGCGGCTTCGACGCCGTTTTCAACTACAAGACCACACCGCTGGACGACGCCCTGGACACCCACTGCCCGCAGGGCATCGACGTCTACTTCGACAACGTGGGCGGCAGCACCCTGGAGGCGGCGCTGCGCCATGCCAACGTGGCGGCGCGGTTTCCGGTGTGCGGCATGATCTCTGCTTACAACACCGAGGGGGATGTTGGCATCCGCGGCCTGCAGGCGGTGCTGACCAAGCGCATCACGATGACCGGCTTCATCATCTACGACCATGTGCACCAATTGCCGGCCTACCAGGCGCGGGTGGCGCCCTGGCTGCGCCGTGGCGAGCTCTGGTTCGACGAGGACATCGTGCAGGGCATCGGCCAGGCGCCGGCCGCGCTGGTCGGCCTGTTCAAGGGCGAGGCCATCGGCAAGCGCCTGGTGCAGGTGGCGCCAGAGTAGCCGCCCACCGCTGGTGGCTGCCAACATGCGTTCTGCATGCTGCGGGTGCCGAGCGCGAGAGCGTCAGTCGCGGAAGCTGCTGGCAGGGCCGGGCTCCAGCCGCTTCAGGAAGCCGCGCCATTCGCGCTCGTTCGGGTCGGGCTGGCCGGGCAAGCGCTTGTTGCTGCCGCTCTCGTACTGCAGCGCGGTGCGTTCTGCCACGGCGTGCGGCACCGGATGCACCGGCTGGCCGCTGGCCTGGATGGCCAGTTGCACCTTGCAGGCGCGGTCGAGGTTGTGCATCAGGATGAAGGCCTCGGCGACAGTGCGGCCCAGCGTCACCAGGCCGTGGTTGCGCAGGATCAGCGCCCGTGCAGTGGGCCCCAGGTCGGTGACCAGGCGGTCGCGCTCTGCAAGGTCGAGCGCGATGCCTTCGAACGCGTGGTAGACGACCCGGTCGTAGAACTGCAGCGCCCACTGGTTGCAGGGCTGCAGACCGCCCGCCAGCGACGACACCGCCACGCCGGCCACGGTGTGGGTGTGCAGCACGCAGGCGGCGTCGTGTCTGGCCGCATGCACGGCGCTGTGGATGGTGAAGCCGGCGGGGTTCACGTCGTGTGGAGAATGGCCGACGATGCGCCCGTCCATGTCGATCTTCACCAGCGACGACGCAGTGATGTCGCGGAACAGCCAGCCGTACGGGTTGATCAGGAACTGGTCATGACGGCCGGGCACCCGTGCCGAGATGTGGGTGTAGATGCTGTCGTCCATGCCGCACAGCGCCACCAGGCGGTAGGCGGCGGCCAGGTCTTCGCGCACCTGGCGCTCGGCGTCGGAGACATCGCCTGGGCTGGCTGGGGTGGTGGTGGCAGTCATCGCAGGTGTCTCCGGGGCGGGTGGCGGGGCATCAGGCTGATTGGTCCTGGCGGGGCAGCGTCGCCGGCCGCAGGTTCTTGCCAATGTACGGCTTCAGGGCGTCGATGCCCTCCTTGACCGAGAAGCCGTTGACGGCCAGCTTGCGCGCAAAGCCGTCGGCCAGCACTTTCAGCTCTTCGACACGGCGCTCGGCGATGGCCGCGTCGGTCTGTGCCAGCAGGCGTTGCAGGTCGGCCATGGCCAGGCCGTCGAGAATGGTGCGATTGTTCGATTCGGTCATGTGCGGTCGGGTCTGGTGGATGGCGGGGCAGAACGAAAAAAGGCCTGGCGCGCGCGCCAAGCCCTCTCTGATTCTTTGCTTTTCTGGTGCCGGTGACCGGAATCGAACTGGTGACCTTCGCATTACGAATGCGCTGCTCTACCAACTGAGCTACACCGGCTTTTAAGCCCATGATTATAGCCTTCGCCAGCTGGCGCGCTGCTCAGGCGCGTGTGGTGTCCGTCGCGGCCAGGTGCAGTTCGGTCACCCGCTGCACCTCGTTCTTCGAGCCCAGCACCACGCTCACCCGCTCATGCAGCTTGGTCGGCACGATGTCGAGGATGCGCTGGCGGCCGTTGGTGGCCTTGCCGCCGGCCTGCTCGACCAGAAAGGCCATCGGGTTGGCTTCGTACATCAGGCGCAGCTTGCCCGGCTTGTCGGGCTCGCGCTTGTCCCAGGGGTAGAGGAACACGCCACCGCGGGTGAGGATGCGGTGCACATCGGCCACCATGCTGGCCACCCAGCGCATGTTGAAGTCTTTGCCGCGCGGGCCGTCCTTGCCGGCCAGGCAGTCGTCGATGTACTGGCGCACCGGCGGCGCCCAGTGCCGCAGGTTCGACATGTTGATCGCGAACTCCTTGGTGTCGGCCGGGATGGTGACTTCACTTTCGGTCAGCAACCAGCTGCCGGTTTCGCGGTCCAGCGTGAACATCGCCACGCCCTGGCCGACGGTGAGCACCAGCGTGGTCTGCGGGCCGTAGACGCAGTAGCCAGCGGCCGCCTGCTGCTTGCCGGGCTGCAGGAAGTCTTCTTCGCTGACGCCGCGGGTGTTGGTCACCTTGCGCAGCACGCTGAAGATGGTGCCGATCGACACATTCACGTCGATGTTGCTGCTGCCGTCCAGCGGGTCGAAGAGCAGCAGGTATTCACCCTGCGGGTAGCGGTTGGGCACCACGTGGATGGTGTCCATCTCCTCGCTGGCCATGGCCGCCAGGTGGCCGCCCCATTCATTGGCCTCGATCAGCACCTCGTTGCTGATCACGTCCAATTTCTTCTGCACCTCGCCCTGCACGTTCTCGGTGTCGGCCGAGCCCAGCACCTCGCCCAGTGCGCCCTTGTTGACGGCGATGGCGATGCGTTTGCAGGCGCGCGCGACGATCTCGATCAGCAGCCGCAGCTGCGCCGGGATGTGGCCGTGCTCGCGTTGCTGTTCGACCAGGTACTGGGTGAGGCTGATGCGTTTCATGGCGATGGTGTGGCGGCGTTCAGGATCCGAGGGCCTTGGTGACGATCTCGCGCACGTCGTCGCTCAGGCGCGCTGCAGCTGCCACGCGGGCCACGGCCTCGCGGGCGGCGCTGCGCCAGGGCTCGGCCAGCGCGCTCCAGCGGTCCATCGCCCGGGCCAGGCGTGCGGCCAGCTGCGGGTTGATGGCGTCCAGCTCCAGCACACGATCGGCCCAGAACACATAGCCGGCGGCGTCGGTGCGGTGGAAGGCAGACGGGTTCTCGCGGCAGAAGCCGCCGAGCAGGGCCCGGGCGCGGTTCGGGTTCTTCAGCGAGAAGTCGGGGTGCTGCATCAGCGCCTTCACCCGCTGCAGGCCGCCGCCGGTGACCGGCTCGCTGGCCGTGGCCTGCAGGTTGAACCACTTGTCGATGACCAGCGCCTCAGCAGCGAACAGTGCGTGGAAGCGCGCCAGCGCCGGCTCGGCCAGCGGCGACTGCGCATCCACCAGCGCCACCAGCGCACCGAAGCGGTCGGTCATGTTGCCGGCGTCCTTGAAGCGCTGGAAGGCCCGGCCTGGCCACACCGCATCGCCGCGTGCCACGGCGTCCAGCACCAGCAGGCGCAGTGCCTGGTTGGCCAGCGCACGCCGGCCGGCCTGGTCCGGGCTGGGCCGGTAGCCTTCGCGCACCTGGTGCGCGTCGAAGGCCCAGGCCCAGTCGTCGCGCAGCGCAGCGGCGATCTGGGCGCGCATCTGCTCGCGCAGGCGGTGGATGCGCTGCGGGTTGATGTCCTGGCCCACGCATTCGGCCACATAGGCCTCGCTGGGCAGCATCAGCACCAGGTCCTTGAAGGCGGCGTCCAGCGCCGGGTCGCGCAGCACGCGGCGCAGGGCCTGCAGGTAGGCTTCGTCCAGCGGCGGCAGGTCGGCATCGCCGGGCAGCGCGGCCAGCAGCCGGCCCAGCGACAGGCGCTGGCCCGCCTCCCAGCGGCTGAAGGCGTCGGCGTCGTGCTGCAGCAGCACCAGCAGGGCGGCGTCGGCCAGGCCGTCATTCAGCGTGACCGGGGCCGAGAAGCCGCGCAGCAGCGACGGCACCGGTGCCGTCTCGACGTTGACGAAGGTGAAGCGCTGCTCGGCCTCGGTCAGCACCAGCACGCGTTCGGTGCCGACGGCCTGGGCTTCGCCCTCCAGCTTCAGCGGCAGGGCACGGCCGTCGTCGGCGGCCACCAGGCCCATCAGCACCGGCACCAGGCAGGGCTGCTTCTGGGCATGGCCGGCCGATGGCGCGGCGCTCTGGCGCAGGGTCAGGGTGTAACGGCGTGCCGCCTCGTTGTAGTCGCCACGCGCCTGCAGCGCCGGCGTGCCGGCCTGGGCGTACCACTGCTTGAAACTGGGCAGGTGGCCCGCCAGCGCGCTGCCCGGGTTGGCATCGGCGATGGCCTGGGCGAAGTCGTCACAGGTGACGGCCTGGCCGTCGTGGCGCTGGAAGTACAGGTCCATGCCGGCACGGAAGCCCGCCCGCCCCACCAGCGTGGCCATCATGCGCACCACTTCGGCGCCCTTGTCGTACACCGTGGCGGTGTAGAAGTTGTTGATCTCGCTGTAGCTGTCGGGCCGCACCGGGTGGGCCATCGGGCCGGCGTCCTCGGGAAACTGCACCGCACGCAGGCTGCGCACCGCCTCGATGCGCAACACCGCCCGGGCCGACGCATCGCCGGCCATGTCCATCGAGAACTCCTGGTCGCGGTAGACGGTCAGGCCTTCCTTCAGGCTGAGCTGGAACCAGTCACGGCAGGTGACGCGGTTGCCGGTCCAGTTGTGGAAGTACTCGTGCGCCACCACGCTCTCGATGCCCGCGAAGTCGTCGTCGGTGGCGGTGGCCGGGCTGGCGAGCACGTACTTGGTGTTGAAGATGTTCAGGCCCTTGTTCTCCATCGCGCCCATGTTGAAGTCGCCGACGGCGACGACCATGAAGCGCTCCAGATCGAGCGGCAGGCCGAAACGGGCTTCGTCCCAGGCCACGCTGGCGATGAGCGACTGCATCGCATGCCCGGTCTTGTCCAGGTCGCCCCGCCGCACATGCACTTGCAGCAGGTGCTCGCGGCCGTTGCGCGCGGTGATGCGCTGCTCGCGGCACACCAGGTCGGCCGCCACCAGGGCGAACAGGTAGCTGGGCTTGGGGAAGGGGTCGTGCCACTTGGCCAGATGGCGGCCGTTGTCCAGCGTGGCGGTCTCCAGCAGGTTACCGTTGCTCAGCAGCACCGGGTACTTCGCCTTGTCGGCGCGCAGCGTGACGGTGTAGACCGCCATCACGTCGGGCCGGTCCAGGAAGTAGGTGATGCGGCGGAAGCCCTCTGCCTCGCACTGGGTGAAGAAGCCGCCACCGCTGGTGTACAGGCCAGAGAGCTGGGTGTTCTTCTCGGGCGCGCAGGTGTTGCGGATCTCCAGCGTGAAGGCCGGCTTGTCGGGCGGGTTGTCGATCACCAGCAGGCCGTCTTCCTGGCGGAACGACACGCTCTCGCCGTCGGCCAGGCAGCGCAGCAGCACCAGGCCGTCACCGTGCAGCTTCAACGGCTGCCCCGGCGCTGCGTCTGCATGGCGCTCGATGGCCAGCTTGCTGGCGACGATGGTCTTGGCCGGGTCGAGGTCGATGGTCAGGTCGACGCTGCGGATCCAGTACGCCGGCGCGGCGTAGTCCTCGCGCCGGATGAGGGTGGCAGAGCCTTCACGCATGGCGGGCATCGGGTGTTCTCAGGGTGGGGTGGCGGCCACTGGCCGGCTGAAAGGGGTCGCGGCCGGCAGGCGGTGGCGTTCACTCACAGGCCGGCCTTCAGGCTGGCTTCGATGAAGGCATCGAGGTCGCCGTCCAGCACCTTCTGCGTGGCCGAGATCTCGACGTTGGTGCGCAAGTCCTTGATGCGGCTGTTGTCCAGCACATAGCTGCGGATCTGGTGGCCCCAGCCGACATCGGTCTTGGTGTCTTCCAGCTTCTGCTGCTCTTCCATGCGCTTGCGCATTTCATGGTCGTACAGCCGGCTGCGCAGGCGCTTCCAGGCGACATCGCGGTTGCTGTGCTGGCTGCGGCCGTCCTGGCACTGCACCACGATGCCGGTGGGGATGTGGGTGAGCCGCACCGCCGAATCGGTCTTGTTGATGTGCTGGCCGCCCGCGCCGCTGGCGCGGAAGGTGTCCACCCGCACGTCGGCCGGGTTGATGTCGATCTCGATCGAATCGTCGACCTCGGGATAGACGAACAGTGAGGCGAAGCTGGTGTGGCGGCCGCCGGCCGAGTCGAACGGGCTCTTGCGCACCAGGCGGTGCACGCCGGTCTCGGTGCGCAGGTGGCCGAAGGCGTAGTCGCCCTCCACCTTGATGGTGGCGCTCTTGATGCCGGCGATGTCGCCCGGGGTTTCGTCTTCCAGCGTGGCCTTGAAGCCCTTGCGCTCGCAGTACTTCAGGTACTGGCGCAACAGCATGCCGGCCCAGTCGCAGGCCTCGGTGCCGCCGGCGCCGGCCTGGATGTCGACGAAGCAGTTCAGCGGGTCGGCCGGGTTGCTGAACATGCGCCGGAACTCCAGCCCCTCCACCGTGGTGCGCAGCACGGCTGCGTCGGCTTCGATGGCGGCGAGGTCGTCGAAGGCCTCGTCGGCCTTGCTCATCTCGTAGAGCTCGGTGTTATCGGCCAGGTTGCTCTTCAGGTGGTCGATGGTG
>JBBRVT010000146.1:0-9741 GCA_038246615.1 Burkholderiales bacterium | reverse complement strand
GGGCGTGGCGCCGTTCAACATCGCCTCCAGCGTGATCCTGATCACGGCGCAGCGCCTGGCGCGCCGGCTGTGCGAGAACTGCAAGACGCCGGCCGACTACCCTCGCGAGGCAATGCTGCGTGCCGGCTACACCCCCGAAGATCTGGACGGCTCCTGGAGGCCGTTCCGTGCCGTCGGGTGCAACAGTTGCAACAGCGGCTACAAGGGCCGGGTGGGCATCTACCAGGTGATGCCGATGACCGAGGCGATCCAGCGCATCATCCTCAGCGAGGGCACGGCCATGGACATCGCCCAGCAGGCGCAGCGCGAAGGCGTGCGCGATCTGCGCCAGTCCGGCCTGGTCAAGGTGCGCCTGGGAGTGACCTCGCTCGAGGAAGTCATCGCCGTGACCAACCAGTGAGGCCGGCAGTGCTGCACCTCTGTCCGCCCCACCACCGCGCTGCGCGCTGAGCGCCGCGCCACCCCATCCGATCCGGAGCACGCATGGCGACTGCAACAGCCGCGAGAAACGTCAAGGAACTGGTCTTCGAGTGGGAGGGCAGGGACAAGAACGGCAAGGTGGTGCGCGGCGAGATCCGGGCCGGCGGCGAGGCCCAGGTCAGTGCCAACCTGCGGCGCCAGGGCATCCTGCTGACCAAGGTGAAGAAGCGCCGCACCAGCGGCGGCAGCTCGATCAAGCAGAAGGACATCGCGCTGTTCACCCGCCAGCTGGCCACGATGATGAAGGCCGGCGTGCCGCTGCTGCAGGCCTTCGACATCGTCGGCCGCGGCGCCACCAACCCGCGCCTGACCAAGCTGCTGAGCGACATCCGCTCCGACGTCGAAACCGGCACCAGCCTGTCGGCGGCGTTCCGCAGGCACCCGATGCACTTCGACGCGCTGTATTGCAACCTGGTGGAAGCCGGCGAGGCCGGCGGCATCCTGGAGCAGCTGCTGGAGCGCCTGGCCATCTACCAGGAGAAGACGCTGGCCATCAAGAGCAAGATCAAGGCGGCGCTGATGTACCCGATCGCGGTGCTGGTGGTGGCCTTCCTGGTGGTGGTGATCATCATGATCAAGGTGATCCCGGCCTTCAAGGAGGTGTTCAGCTCCTTCGGCGCCGACCTGCCGGCGCCCACGCTGCTGGTGATCGCGATGTCGGAGTTCTTCGTCGCCTACTGGCCGGTGGTGTTCGGGCTGATCGCCGGCGGCGGCTACATGTTCATGCAGACCTGGAAGCGGTCGGTGAAGATGCAGATGGTGATGGACCGGCTGCTGCTGAACATCCCGGTGTTCGGCGCGCTGATCAACAAGTCGGTCATCGCCCGCTGGACGCGCACTTTGTCGACCATGTTCGCCGCCGGCGTGCCACTGGTGGAGGCACTTGATTCGGTGGGCGGCGCCTCGGGCAACGCGGTGTATGCCGAGGCCACCGTCAAGATCCAGCGCGACGTGTCCACCGGCAGCGCGCTGACCACGTCGATGCAGAGCACCGGCGTGTTCCCGAACATGGTCATCCAGATGGCCTCGATCGGCGAAGAATCCGGCTCGCTCGACCACATGCTGGCCAAGGCGGCCGAGTTCTACGAGGAAGAGGTCGACGACATGGTCAAGGGCCTGTCCAGCCTGATGGAGCCGATCATCATCGTCGTGCTGGGCACGGTGATCGGCGGCATCGTGGTGGCCATGTACCTGCCGATCTTCAAGATCGGTCAGGTGGTCTGACCGATGGGCTTCCCGGCGGTGGAGGTGCTGCTGTCGCCATGGGCGCTGGCGGTGCTGGGCCTGGTGATCGGCAGCTTTCTCAACGTGGTGATCCACCGCCTGCCGCAGTTGCTGGAACGCGAATGGCTGGGCGACGCAGCAGGCTATCTGCAGGACAGCGCGGCGATCGGCCGCGTGCTGGGCAGCAGCCCGCAGCGCAGTGCCGAGCTGGCGCGCCAGGGCGAGGCGCTGGCCACCGAGGTGGCGGCGCTGCCGGCGATGAGCCTGTCGCGCCCGCGCTCGCGCTGCCCGCAGTGCGGGCACCAGCTGGCCTGGCACGAGAACATTCCGCTGCTGGCCTGGCTGCGGCTGGGCGGCAAGTGCTCGGCCTGCGGCACCCGCATTTCGGTGCGTTACCCCCTCGTCGAGGCGCTCACCGGCGTGCTGTTTGCCGCCGCAGCCTGGCTGGCCGGGCCCGGCGCCGCTGCGGTGGTGTACTGCCTGGCGCTGGCCCTGCTGGTGGCCGCAGCCTTCATCGACCTGGACACCACCCTGCTGCCCGATGACCTGACGCTGCCGCTGGTCGGCCTGGGCCTGGTGGCTGCCTGGCAACAGTGGATACCGGTGTCGCTGCCCGATGCGGCGCTGGGTGCGTTCTTCGGCTACTTCGCGCTGTGGATTGTGGCCTTTGCCTACAAGCTGGTGCGCGGCGTGCAGGGCATGGCCGAGGGCGACTTCAAGCTGCTGGCCGGCCTGGGCGCGTTGCTGGGCTGGCAGGCGCTGCCCAGCATCATCTTGCTGTCGTCGGCGGTCGGCGCGGCGGTGGGCATCTTCATGATCGTGGCGCGCGGCCATGGCCGCAATGTGCCGATCCCGTTCGGCCCCTACCTGGCCGGCGGCGGCATCTGCGCGCTGTTCTTCGGCGCCCGGTTCAATCAGCTCTGGCCAGGCTTGTGACAGCGGGCGTCGAAGCCACGGGGACCGAGCGCAGGGCCGCTCCCATGCCGGCCCGCGTCCCCCTCGGTGGATCGCCCAACGCACCCTGTCGGCAAGGGATCCACAGGATCGGGCTGACGGGTGGCATCGGCAGCGGCAAGAGCACGGTGGCGGCCCTGCTGGTGGCGCATGGCGCCACCCTGGTCGACACCGACGCCATCGCCCATGCACTCAGCACCCCCGGCGGTGCGGCCATGCCGGCGCTGCGCCAGCGCTTCGGTGACGACGTGGCCGACGCCAGCGGCGCACTCGACCGCGCCCGCATGCGCAGCCTGGTCTTCAGCGACCCCGATGCCAAGCGCGCGCTCGAATCCATCCTGCACCCGATGATCGGCGCCGAAGCCCAGCGCCAGGCCGCTGCTGCGGCCGACGGCGTGGTGGTGTTCGACGTGCCCTTGCTGAATGCCGCCAGCCACTGGCGCGCCAGCTGCCAGCGCATCCTGGTGGTCGACTGTAGTGAAGCCACCCAGGTGCAGAGGGTGATGGCGCGCTCGGGCTGGCCCGACGAGCAGGTGCGCCGCGTCATTGCCCAGCAGGCCACGCGCGTGGCGCGCCGTGCGCTGGCCGACGCGGTGCTCTTCAACGACGGCCTCAGCCAGGCGGGGCTGGCGGCCGAAGTGGCCCAGCTCTGGGCCTGCTGGATCGGGCAGAACACCCGCTGAACCCGGCGGGGGCTGTGGAACAATCGGTCGCGCCGGGGCGCTGCCAGCCACGGCCGCAAGCCCAGCCCGTGCCACGAGGAAGCCCCTTGGTCCTGTACGAATATCCCTTCAACGAAAGCATCCGCACGATGCTTCGGCTGGAGCACCTGTTTGACCGGCTGGGGCAGTTGCTGCCGCGTGACGCGGCGGTGGACCACCACTTCGCGCTGGTGACACTGTTCGAGATCATGGAGGTGGCCGCGCGGGCCGACCTCAAGAGCGATCTGCTGAAGGAGCTGGAGCGCCACAAGGCCCAGCTGGTGGCTTACCGCAGCAATCCGCAGGTGTCTCAGGAGGCGCTCGACGGCGTCATCGCCCGCATCGAAGCCGCCTTCCAGGCGCTGAACCAGCAGCCTGGCAAGGCCGGCCAGGCTCTGGCCGGGCATGAATGGCTGACCAGCTTGCGCAGCCGCATCAACATCCCCGGCGGCACCTGCGAATTCGACCTGCCGGCCTATTACGCCTGGCAGCAGCATGCACCGGCCAGCCGCCGCGCCGACCTGCTGGCCTGGGTGGCCACGCTGGAGCCACTGGCCCAGGCGCTGCAGCTGCTGCTGGGCCTGGTGCGGGATGCCGGCGTGCCGCACAAGGTGGTCAGCCAGGGCGGGCAGTTCCAGCAGAGCCTGCCGCAGGGCCGCAGCTACCAGCTGCTGCGCCTGCGCATCGACGGCAGCGACGGCCTGGTGCCCGAAATCACCGGTCACCGGCTGATGGTGCAGGTGCGGCTGATGCGCCCCGACGCCGAAGGCCGCCTGCGCCCGGCGGCGGTGGACAAGCCGTTCGAACTGGCGCTCTGCGCCTGAACGGCCCATGAGCGCCAGCCCGACCCCGCCCGAACCGCGCCGCGTGCCCTGCCCCACCTGCAAGCGGCCGGCGGTGTTTGCGCCCAGCAACCCGTCGCGGCCGTTCTGCAGCGAACGCTGCCGCGGCGTCGACCTCGGCGCCTGGGCCAACGAAGGCTACCGGGTCGAAGTTCCACCAGGCCGCGAGGACGACGACACCCTGCCTGAGCGCATGTGACGCCAGCCGCCGTTGCACCCGCGGTGCGGCCCACGCCGGCCGGGCGGCGCTGGGCACGCCGGCTGCTGATCCTGCTGGCCGTGCTGGCGCTGCTGGCGGCTGCGGCCTGGTGGGGCGTGCCGGCACTGCTGAAGTCGCAGCTGCCCGTGCGGCTGGGCGCGGCGCTGGGGCGGCCGGTCAGCCTGGTCGATGCGCAGTTCAACCCCTGGCGGATGGCGCTTGATCTGCAGGGCCTGCGCATCGGTGCCGCCGTTTCGCCCGGGGCGCCGGCCGGCATGGACGCGCCACCGCTGCTGCTGATCGACCAGCTGCATCTGGTCCTGAACCTGCCGATGACGCTGCGCCACCGCGCGCCGGTGGTCGATGCGCTGGCCATCGACGGCCTGCAGCTGCGCCTGGCCCGCACTGGCGCTGGCCGATTCGACATCGACGACCTGATCGCGCGGCTGACAGCGCCAGCCACCACCGCAGCGCCCACCGAGCCGGCCCGCTTCGCGCTGCACAACCTGGCGCTGCGCAACGGCCAGATCCGCTTCGACGACCAGCCGGTGGCCGGGGTGCACGAGATCCGCGCGCTGACGCTGAGCCTGCCGTTCCTGTCCAACCTGCCCGCCGACACTGCCATCCACACCACGCCACGCCTGGCATTCCAGCTCAACGGCACCGCGTTCGACAGCGGCAGTCAGGCGCTGCCGTTTGCCGAGACCCGCAGTGGTGAACTGAAGCTGGCCTTTGCCGACCTGGACCTGGCGCCCTGGCTGCCCTACCTGCCGGCCGGTTTGCCGCTGCGCCTGCAGCGCGGCCGGCTCGACACCGACCTGCAGCTGCGTTTCGCCATGCCGCCGCAGGGCACACCCACGGTGGCGCTGCAAGGCCGCATCGGCTTGCGCGACGTGGCCGTCACCGAGGCCGACGGCACACCGCTGGCGGCCTGGCATGACCTGGCGCTGGACCTGCGCGACGTGCAGCCGCTGGCCCGCCGCGTGAGCCTGGGCTTGCTGACGATCGACGCCCTGGCGCTGGATGTGGTGCGCGACGCGGGCGGCCGGCTGAACCTGCAACGGCTGCAGCCCCCTGCTGCAGTGCCAGCTGCAGCACCAGCAGCACCGGCGGCGTCGGATGCGGCGGCCACACCGCCGGGCCAGACCTGGCAGCTGGATCTAGCCGGCGTGCAGCTCAACGGTGCGCAGCTGCGCTGGCGCGACGACAGCCTGCGGCCGGCCGCTGCCGACACCTTGGCCGATCTGTCGCTGCAGATGCAGGCGCTGCGCTGGCCCGCGCCGGCGCCGGTGCCGCTGGCGCTGAAGGCGGTGCTGCGCCGCGGTGGGGCCGACGGTCCGCAGGCCGCCAGCCTGGCGGCCGAAGGCACGGCCAATGACCGTGAGGCCACGCTGGCCGTCAGGCTCGACAGCCTGGACCTCGTTGCCCTGGCGCCCTACACCGCCGCAGCGCTGAAGCCGCGCCTCAGTGGCCGGCTGGCGGCCCAGGCGCAGCTGCGCTGGGCCGCGGACCCGGCTGCACTGGCCCTGCGGCTGGACCAGGCCACGCTCGACACGCTGCAGCTGCACGACGGTGGCGGCCGCCAGGCCGCACTGCTGGCCGGCCTGAAGCAGCTGACGCTTGCCGACGCCACCGTGGACCTGCTGGCCCGGCAGGTGGCCATCGGCACGCTGCGCATCGACCAGCCCAGCGCCCAGATCCAGCGGCTGGCCGACGGGCAGATCGACCTCGCGGCCTGGCTGCCGGCTGCCGTGCCGGGTGCTCCATCCGCCACGTCAACAGCCCGGCCCGCAGCCACCGCGCAGGCCGCGCCCGCCGCGCCCGCCGCGCCCGCCGCACCTGCCTGGCGAGTGGCATTGCAGAACCTGGCACTGCAAGGCGGCAGGCTGGCCTGGACCGACGCTGCCGCCGGCCCCGCCGGCCAGCCGCTGCGCGCCGAGCTGTCGGGCCTGCAGCTGCAGCTGCAGGGCCTGGCCTGGCCGCCCGGCCCCAAGGCGGCACCGGTGCGGCTGCAGCTGGCAGCCAGCCTGGGCGCGCCGGCCCAGCCCGGCACCGCGCCGCAGAGCGGCCGCATCGACTGGAACGGCCGCGTCCACCTGGCGCCGCTGCAGGCCGACGGCCGGCTGCAACTCGACCACCTGCCGTTGCACCTGTTCATGCCTTATGCCGGCGATGCGCTGCCGGCCGACCTGCTGCACGCCGATGTGAGCCTGACGGCGCAGCTGCAGGCGCTGTCCACGCCGGCCGGCTGGCAGCTGACCACCGACGGCGACCTGCGCGTCACCGGGCTGATTCTGCACACCCGCCCGGCGCCGGGCGAGAGCGCCGGCAGCGAGCTGCTGCGCTGGGAATCGCTGGCGCTGCAGGGGGTGACGGTGGCGCTGCAGCCGCCGGCCAGGCCGCAGGTGACCGTGCGCGAACTCGCGCTGGACGACTTCTACAGCCGGCTGGTCATCACCGAGCAGGGCCGGTTCAACCTGCAGGGTGTGGCGGCACCCGAGCCGGTTGCAGCGGCATCGGTACCCGCCCGGGCGGCAGCGGCAGCGGCGGCGCCGGCAGCCGCCGGAGACGCCGGCTTCCCGATCGATCTGGCGCTGGGCCAGACCACGCTGCGCAACGGCCGCATCGATTTCAGCGACCGCTTCGTGCGGCCGAACTACAGCGCCCGGCTGACCGAGCTGAATGGCACGATCGGCGCGCTGCGCTCGGGCACGCGCGAGATGGCCACCATCGCCCTGCGCGGGCGGGCCGCCGACACCGCGCTGCTGGACATCAGCGGCCAATTCAACCCCACGGTGCAGCCGTTGGCGCTGGACATCCGCGCCAAGGCCACCGACCTGGAACTGGCGCCGCTGTCGCCCTACGCCGGCAAGTACGCCGGCTATGCCATCGAGCGCGGCAAGCTCAGCATGGACCTGGCCTACAAGATCGACGCCGACGGCAAGCTGGACGCCCGCAACCAGGTGCTGCTGAACCAGCTCACCTTCGGCGACCGGGTGGAATCGCCCAGCGCCACCCGGCTGCCGGTGCTGCTGGCGGTGGCGCTGCTGAAGGACCGCCATGGCGTCATCGACATCAACCTGCCGGTCAGCGGCACGGTGGGCGACCCGCAGTTCAGCGTGGGCGCCGTCATCTGGAAGGTGGTCGTCAACCTGCTGGGCAAGGCGCTGACGGCGCCGTTCGCGCTGCTGTCGGGTGGCGGTGCGGACGACCTGAGCCAGGTGCAGTTCGCGCCCGGCACGGCCCGCATCGCCGATGGTGGCCAGGAGGCCCTGTCCAAGGTGGCCACCGCCTTGCTGGACCGGACCAGCCTGACGATGACGGTGACCGGTGCCGCCGACACCGTGTCCGAGCGCGACGTCGCCCGGCGCAGCCTGCTGGAAGAGCGGCTCGCCGCCGAGGCGCGCCGCGACCGGCTGCGCGCCGCGCCGGTCGCGGCGCAGGTGGCCGCGCAGGTGGCCGCGCCGGTGGGGGCGCAGGTGGCCGCGCCGGTGGGGGCGCAGGTGGCCGCGCTGTCCCCGGGCGCCGCCGCGCCCCAACCCCCGCCGGCGCCGATGAGCGCCGCCGAGCGGGCCGTCGCGCTGAAGCGCCTGTACCAGCAGACACCGCTGCCCGACCGGCCGCGCAACCTGATCAACCAGCTCAAGGACATTCCGCCGGCGGAGATGGAAGCGCGCCTGCTGGCCGGCACCCGCATCACCGACGACACCATGCGCGAGCTGGCACTGCAGCGCGGCCTGGCGGTGCGCGACGCGCTGATCGCCAGAGGTTTGCCCAGCGAGCGGCTGTTCCTGGCGGCGCCCAAGCTGCGGCTGTCTGGCGAAGGCGACGCGGCCTGGGTGCCGTCGGTCAACCTGACGCTCAGCACCGCGAAGTAGACGCTGCGCATCCGCCCGGCGCGGGATGGACATGCGGCGCCGGGTCCATGTCGACGCGCGACGTCAGCCCCTTGAAAGCTGCGTTTCGGCCCCTATAATCATTGTTGGCACTCGATTGATCAGAGTGCTAGCAATTCCGGCCCTGTCCGGCATTCCTGCAGTCTGCCCGTGGCGCCGCCCGGCGCAGCATGCTGCAAACACCAGTACCCCAAGGAGATACGATGAAACTTCGTCCTTTGCACGATCGTGTGATCGTCAAGCGCCTCGAGCAAGAAACCAAGACCGCCTCGGGCATCGTCATTCCCGACAACGCCGCAGAGAAGCCCGATCAGGGCGAAGTGCTGGCCGTCGGCCCAGGCAAACGCAACGACAAGGGCGACTTCATCGCCCTGAACTGCAAGCCGGGCGACCGCGTGCTGTTCGGCAAGTACTCGGGCCAGACCGTCAAGGTCGACGGCGACGAACTGCTGGTGATGCGCGAAGAAGACCTCTTCGCCGTGGTCGAGAAGTAAACCTTCTCCCCGCACCCGCAATACCCCCTGAACTGATTTCGGAGATACACACATGGCAGCAAAAGACGTCATCTTTGGCGCGGACGCCCGCACCCGCATGGTCGAAGGCGTGAACATCCTGGCCAACGCGGTCAAGGTCACCCTGGGCCCCAAGGGCCGCAACGTGGTGCTCGAACGCTCGTTCGGCGCCCCCACCGTCACCAAGGACGGTGTCTCGGTGGCCAAGGAAATCGAACTGAAGGACAAGCTCCAGAACATGGGTGCGCAGATGGTCAAGGAAGTCGCTTCCAAGACCAGCGACATCGCCGGTGACGGCACCACCACCGCCACCGTGCTGGCCCAGGCCATCGTGCGCGAAGGCATGAAGTACGTGGCCGCCGGCATGAACCCGATGGACCTGAAGCGCGGCATCGACAAGGCCGTGACGGCCCTGGTGGCCGAGCTGAAGAAGCAATCGAAGGCGACCACCACCAACAAGGAAATCGCCCAGGTCGGCACGATTTCAGCCAACAGCGACGAAGAAGTCGGCACCATCATCGCCAGCGCGATGGACAAGGTCGGCAAGGAAGGCGTCATCACCGTCGAAGACGGCAAGAGCCTGAACAGCGAGCTCGACGTCGTCGAAGGCATGCAGTTCGACCGCGGCTACCTGTCGCCCTACTTCATCAACAACCCCGAAAAGCAGGCGGCCCTGCTGGACAACCCGTTCGTTCTGCTCTTCGACAAGAAGATCAGCAACATCCGTGACCTGCTGCCCACGCTGGAGCAGGTGGCCAAGGCCGGCCGTCCGCTGCTGATCGTGGCTGAAGAAGTCGAAGGCGAGGCTCTGGCCACGCTCGTCGTCAACAAGCTGCGTGGCGGCCTGAAGATCGCCGCCGTCAAGGCGCCGGGCTTCGGTGATCGCCGCAAGGCCATGCTGGAAGACATCGCCATCCTCACGGGCGGCCAGGT
>JBBRVT010000145.1:0-9746 GCA_038246615.1 Burkholderiales bacterium | reverse complement strand
CAGCACTTCAAGGTCTGGACCGACGAGGTGGCCCCCGGCGCCGTGACATGACCTACTGCGTGGGCGTCAAGCTCGACGAAGGATTGATCTTCGGCAGCGATTCACGCACCCACGCCGGGGTCGACAACTACGCCAGCTTCTGCAAGATGACGGTGTTCGAACGCCCAGGCGACCGCGTGCTGGTATTGCTCAGCAGCGGTGGTCTGGCCGGCACGCAGGCCGTCATCAACGTGCTGCGCCAGCGCGCCGACAGCGAGAGCCCCAGCGAGGGCCCCAGCGAGCTCGACAACATCTGGAGCGCGCGCACGATGTTCGACGTCGCGCTGTGCGTGTCCGACGCCATGCGCCACATCGGGCGACGCGACGCGCCCTACCTTGAATCGGAAGGGCTGAAGTTCAATGCCTCGTTCATCCTGGGCGGCCAGATTGCGGGCGAGGACATGCGCCTGTTCCGCCTTTACGCCGAAGGCAACTTCATCGAGGCCGGCGAGGACACCAACTTCTTGCAGACCGGCGAGGCCAAATACGGCAAGCCCATCCTCGACCTGGCGGTGACGTCCAGCGCGACGCTGGAAGATGCCACCAAGTGCGTGCTGGTGTCCTTCGATTCGACCATGCTCAGCAACCTGTCGGTGGGCATGCCCATCGACTTGCTGTGCTACGAACGCGACAGCCTGGCGGTGACGATGAAGCGCCGTTTCGATATCGGCGACCCGTACTTCACTGCATTGACGCGGCAATGGCTGAAAGGCACTCGACAGGTCTTTCACGACCTGCCGGCGCTGATGTGGTGAGCGGTGCAGCGACCGCTGAACAGTCGCCACGCCTGCTGGGCCGAATGCCGCACGGACCGTTGCCCTTTGCCCCTTACCTATCGGCGATCGCCGATCGCCGATCGCCGATCAACATTTACCCGTTCAGCGGGAGGCGACCAAGCGGCGGCATTCGACCAGTTCACGCCGGTCGCGCAACTCGTTGCAGCGCTGATCGGCGGCCGTGCGTGCCGCCGTGCGTGCGTGATGCTCGCCGGCACTCTGCACGCCCTGGCCCACCACGACCGCGGTGGCTGCCAGAAGGGCCACCATCAGCAGCGCGGCGGCGACGAACCAAGCGCGCCGCCGAGCAAGGCTGGGCGGCGCGACAGCGTGCGGCCTGCCCGCCAAGGCGGGCACCGCGGGAAGGTTGAACATCGCTAAATTCCGCGGCCGCGGATCAGCCGCACCAGCACGACGATGACGGCGATGACCAGCAGAACATGGATCAAGCCACCCATCGAGGTGGACGTGACCATGCCCAGCAACCACAGCACGACGAGAACGACGACCAGGGTTTCAAGCATGGGAGTGCTCCTTGGGTAGGTATTGAGGCGTCAGCGCGGGTGCGTTGTGCCACGGCTTGTCGTTAGGGCTCATTGACGGGTCAGTGCCGGCCAACTGCCGGGCCACTGACCCGGCACGGACGGGTCACTGACGGGTCACGGACGGATGGCGAGCTCGTTCTTCACTGCGCGCACACCCTCGACCTTCCAGGTCAGTGATTCGGCAACAGCCTTCTCGCTGCTGCTCTTGGCAAAGCCCGAAAGCATCACCGTGCCGTTGAGCGTCTCGACGCTGATGGCCGCAGCGTCAACGGTCTTGTTGTCGATCATGCGGGCCTTCACGGCCGTGGTGATGGCCGCGTCGTCGATGTAGGAGCCGACGCTCTGCTGGTCGCGGGTGACGGCGCAGCCTGTAATGCTGGCGAGTGCCAGCACGGCGGCGGTGGCGGCAATGCCGATGCGGATGTTCATGGTGAAGCTCCTTGTGGGTTGGTGCATCTATCTTGGTGTGCGGCCCGGCGTCGCAACATCGGCTGCCGCCGCATGTGCAGGTAGGACGCACACCCTTTGCAACCACGCATGCCCACTGTGTGCGGTGCTGCACCGACGGTGCCCGCACAGACGGACACAGTGTGTGCACGAGTCCGGGTTGCCGCGGACGTTCTGCCCGCGCGGCCGACGGACTCCAGCGCCCGGGCTGATCGCATCGCATCGCAGGGCCACACCAGAACGGAAACACCATGAAGCCCAATACACACGCCGCAAACCGTCTCATCCCCCGCCGCGCCCGTCTGGGCACAGGCCTGCTGGCTGCAATTGCCGTGGCCAGCCTCGCAGCTTGTGCCAGCTTTCCGCCGCCGGTGGAACAGATGGCGGTGAGCCGCGCCGCCGTCGGCCAGGCCACCACAGCCGGTGCGCCGACACTGGCACCCGCCGAAATGGCCCTGGCCCGCGACAAGCTGGCCCGTGCCGAGACTGCGATGACCGCCAAGGAACATGAACGTGCGCTGGCGCTGGCGCAGCAGGCGCAGGTGGACGCGCAATTGGCCGAGGCCAAGGCCGAGGCCGCCAAGTCGCGTCGCGCCGCCGAGGCCCTGACCGCTGCGAGCCAGGCCTTGCGCGAAGAGCTGGCACGCCAGCAGAACTCCACCACACCGAGGAACTGAACATGACGTCCCACCCCAAAAACCACCCGAACACCCGCTCGACACCGGGCGAACAGCGTCTGCGCGCACACAGCCTGATCAGCCTGGCTGCGATCGCCCTGCTGGTTGCCGGCTGCAGCAGCACGCCCGACACCAATGCCAGACTGGAAGAGGCCCGCAGTGCCATGCGCATGGCTCAGGCCGACCCGCAGGTGAGCGTTGGCGCGCCGGTCGAACTGAAGCGCGCAGCCGACAGCCTGGCCACGGCCAGCGCGGCCTTTGCGGCGCGCGAGGACACCGCCACCGTGGACCACCTGGCCTATCTGGCGCGCCAGCGCGTGGCCGTGGCCCAGCAGGTGGGTGAAAGGCGCACTGCCGAGGCCGCGGTGGCCCGCGCTGGCGCCGAGACCGACCAGCTGCGGCTGGCCGCACGCACGGCCGAGGCCGATGCGGCCCAGCGCCGCGCCGCGGCGTCGCAGCTCGACGCGCGTTCATCGCAGATGCAAGCCCAGTCGGCACAGCGCGACGCGCAGGCTTCGCAGATGCAATCCGAAGAAGCGAGGCGCATGGCCGCGGCGGCGCAGGCCCAGGCAACGGCTTCACAGGCCCAGGCTGGCGCCGTCGAGCAGCGCAATGCGATGCTTGAGCAGCAGCTGAAAGACCTGAACGCGAAGAAGACCGACCGCGGCATGGTCGTCACCATCGGCGACGTGCTGTTCGCCACCGGCAGTGCCGACCTGAAATCGGGCGCAGCCCGCAGCATGGAACAGCTGGTGGCGTTCATGAAGGAGTACCCGCAGCGAAATGTGCTGATCGAGGGCTTCACCGACAGCGTCGGCAGCGACCAGTCGAACCAGTCCCTGTCGGAGCGGCGCGCCGCCGCGGTGCGAGCTGCGTTGGTGTCGCGCGGCGTCGGCGGCGATCGCATCAACGTGCAAGGGCATGGCGAGGCCTACCCGGTGGCCAGCAACGACAACGCTGGCGGCCGGCAGATCAACCGCCGCGTCGAGATCATCCTGTCCGAGGACGGCGGCCAAGTCGCGCCGCGCTGAGCCGGGCCATCGGCGGGTCGCGTCTTTCCGGGGCTGTCCGGGGCGCGACCGGGCGGGCTGCAGCACACTTGGGGGATGAACCCCGTCGAAGTGCCGCTGCACCCCCCTGCCGCTGAACCGCCAGCATGCAGTTCCCCGCACGCCCTGCTGCTGCACCACGCCGACCGCGTGCTGCCGCTGCAGGGCGTCAGCAATTTCCGCGACCTGGGCGGCTACCCGGGGCTGGACGGACGGGCGGTGCGCTGGCGCCGGCTGTTCCGCAGCGACCACCTGGGCGCCCTGACCGACGCCGATCGCTCCGCGCTGGCCGCCCTCGGCCTGTCGCGGGTGTTCGACTTCCGCGGCCTCAGCGAGAGCGCCGCGATGCCCAATGTGCTGCCCGGCGTGCCCATGCATGCGCTGGCCATCGAGCCCACCGTGGTGCAGCGCATGCAGGACGTGGTGGCCGCCGGCCGCTCGCTGGACGGCCCCACGGCCGAGAAGCTGATGAAGGATCTCTATCGCCACCTCATCGACGGGCAGGCGCACCGTTTCGCCGCGCTGTTCCAGCAGCTGCTGGCCGACGATCGCCCCTCGGTCTTCCACTGCACCGCGGGCAAGGACCGCACGGGCGTGGCCGCGGCGCTGATCCTGCTGGCGCTGGGCGTGCCGCGCGATCTGGTGATGGCCGACTTCATGCTCACCAACCGTTTGTTCAAGACGCCGCTGCCCGCCAGCCGACACGCCGGCCACCCGCTGTCACAGACCCCGCCCGAGGCCCTGGCCGTGCTGTGGCAGGTGCAGGAGGACTTCCTGCACACGGCCTTGCTGGCCATCGACGACGACCATGGCGGCGTCGAGCGCTATCTGTCGCAGCGCCTGGGCGTGGGCCCTGCCGAGCGCGAGTCGCTGGCGCAGCGTTATCTGCAAGCTTCATGAGGCTGATGAAGGTGGCACTCAGATGTTCTCCGACCCGCGGTGCGCCCAGCCCGTGGTGCGCTTCTCGATCCAGCTGAACAGTTCGTACATCGCCATCGCCATGGCGCCGATGGTCACCAGGCCGGCAAAGGCCAACGGCATGCGCTGCTGGCTGCCGGCGGTCTGCATCAGATAGCCGATGCCGCTGTCGCCGGCCGTCATCTCCGCCAGCACGGTGCCGACGAAGGCCAGCGTGATGGCAATCTTCAGGCTGCCGTAGAAATAGGGCATCGACCGCGGCAGGCCCACCTTCATCAGCACGTCCCAGCGCTTGGCGCCCAGCACGCGCAGCACGTCTTCCAGTTCAGGCTCCATCGTCGCCAGGCCGGTGGCGATGTTGACGGTGATGGGGAAGAAGCTGATCAGAAAGGCCGTCAGGATGCCGGGCCCCAGGCCGATGCCGAACCAGACCACCAGGATGGGCACTACGGCGGCCTTGGGCACGGCGTTGAAGGCCACCATCAGCGGGTAGATGGCGGTGTAGGCCAGCCGGCTGCTGCCGATCAGAAAGCCCAGCAGCACCCCCACCACGATGGCGATGCCGAAGCCCAGCATCGTGACCCAGAAGGTCTTCCAGGCCGCGTCCAGCAAGGGCCCGCCGAACTCGCCGAATTGCTGCGCAATCTGCACCGGGCTGGGGAAGATGTACTCGGGCACCGAAAATCCCATCACCACCAGCTGCCACAGCAGCAGGCAGGCCGCCAGCAGGATCAGCGGCGACCAGCGTTCGACGCTCGGGCTGACCTTCATGGCGGCACCGCCACGCCGGTCTTGCTGGTGGGCTGACGGAAGGCGCCGATGTGCCCGCGCAATTCATGCACGATGTCGGTGAACTGCGGCGTGTAGGTGACTTCGAGGTCGCGCGGGCGGGGCAATTCGATGTCGCGCTTGACGACGAAGCGACCTGGGCTGCGGCTCATGCAATACACGGTGTCGGCCAGGAACACACTTTCGCGCAGGTCGTGCGTCACCAGGATGACATTGAATTTCTGTGCCGCGTGCAGGTCGCGCAGGGCGCACCACAGCTCTTCGCGCGTGAAGGCGTCCAGCGCGCCGAAGGGCTCGTCCAGCAACAGCATCTTGGGTTCATGCACCAGCGCGCGGCAGATGCTGGCGCGCTGCTGCATGCCGCCTGAGAGCTGCCAGGGGAACTTGTCCTCGTAGCCGGCCAGGCCCACGCTCTTCAGCAGCTCACGCGCCTTGGCTTCGAATTCCTTCTTCTTCGATTTGTACTGGCTGCGGTAGGGCTCGACGATCTCCAGCGGCAGCAGCACGTTGTGCACCGTCGTGCGCCATGGCAGCAGGCTGGGGGCCTGGAAGGCCATGCCGGTGATCTTCAGCGGCCCGGTGACTTCGCGGCCGTCGATGATGACCGTGCCCTTGCTGGGCCGGCGCAGGCCGGTCGCCAGCTTCATGAAGGTGCTCTTGCCACAGCCGCTGGGCCCGACGATGGCGATGAACTCGCCCTGCTGCACCTGCAGCGAGATGTCCTCGACGGCGTACTGCCCGGCGGCCTGGAGTTCTTCGTTGTAGGCCAGCCAGACGTTGTGGAAGTCGACGAACGGTTTCATGACACAGCCCGCATTCAACGGCGCAGCGGCGGCAGCACGTTCAACTCGGCCTTGGGCGGCAGCAGGCGGTCGGTCCATACCGCGCTGGGGTCGACACGGGTCTTGGTGGCAAAGGCGTCCGACACCTGCGACGCCATCAGCGCCAGCCGGGCCGGGTTGACGACACCGAAGCCCTCGGCCCGCGCATCGGGGCTGGCCACCACGGCGTCGATGGCCATGCGCAGGCGACGCCTTTCCAGGTCGACGTTGATGATGCCGTCGCGCGCCTTCACGTAGTCGATGGCCGGGTCGGGGTTGGCCATCACCTCCTTGATGCCCTTGGTGAAGGCGCTGAGGAAGGCCTTGATGGCCTGCGGGTTCTCCGCGATCAGCTTGGGGCTGGCGATGATGACGTTGCCGTAGAGCTTCACGCCGTGTGCGGGGTAGGGCAGCACGACGATGTCTTCTGTCTTGACGCCGCGTGCTTCCAGGTTCAGCAGGCTGGTGAAGCTGAAGCCGGTGATGGCGTCGATGTCGCCACGCACCAGCATGGTCTCGCGCAGCGGCGGGTCCATGCTGGTCCATTGCACGCCGCTGATGTTGTTGGCCTTGGCGAAGATCGGGAAGGCCTTGCGGCCGGCGTCGAAGCCGGGCGCGCCCAGCTTCTTGCCGTTCAGGTCGGCAGGCTTCGTGATGCCGCTCTTCTTCAATGCCAGCACCGCCGCGGGCGTGTTGTTGTAGACCATCATCACCGCCACCGGCTTGTTCGGCGCGTCGGGGTTGTTGGCGTGGAACTCCATCAGCGCCGCCATGTCGGCAAAGCCCATGTCGTAAGTGCCACTGGCCACACGCGTGACGGTGCCGCCACTGCCGTTGCCGGCGTCGATGCTGACGTCCAGGCCAGCGGCCTTGTAGTAGCCCTTGGCACTGCTGGCCAGGAACATTGCGGCCGGGCCTTCGAAGCGCCAGTCGAGCTGGAACTTGATGGGGGTCTGGGCCAGCGCCGCCGCGGGCCAGCCCAGTGCGGCGGCCAGGGTGATGGCGGCGGTGCGCGCAAGGGCAGTGCGGCGTGTGGCGGTGGGAATTGGCATGTCGGGTCTCCGTGCCGGGGTCGGCGAAATCGGTCTGAGTGAAGGTGAGGGCGGGCCACCGTGTGCCGCAAGTTTCGTGCTCACACGGTGTGCCGCGCATGCACCATGGCGCGGCAGCATGCCCCGGCCTGGCGCAGCGCCGCGGCGGGGCTGGGTTGGGGCTGGGTTTGCGCAGTCGGGCCTACTTGCCCGCCGGCACCTTGCCGTCCACGCCCTTCAGGTAGAAGTTGACGCCGCCCAGAAACTTGTCGTCGGCCGTCTCGCCGGCCTTCAGCACTTCCTTGCCGTCGGCGCCGACCAGCGGGCCCTTCCAGATCGAGAAGCTGCCGTCCTTCAGCCCGGCCCTCACCTTGGCCACGGCCTCTTGCGTGGCGGCGGGCACGATGGGGTTGATGCTGATGAGGTCGATGGCGCCTTCCTTTACGCCCCACCACACAGCGCCGGTGGACCAGGTGCCTTCCAGCGCATCCTTCGTGGCCTTGCGGTAGTAGGGGCCCCAGTCGATGATGGCGCTGGCCAGGTGCGCTTCGGGCGCATAGGCCGTCATGTCGCTGTCCCAGCCAAAGGCCAGCTTCTTGTTCTTGGCGGCGGTCTGCAGCACGGCCGAGCTGTCGGTGTTCTGGAACAGCACGTCGGCGCCCTGGTTGATCAGGCTCTGCGCGGCCTCGGTTTCCTTGGGCGGGTTGAACCATTCGTTGACCCACACCACCTTGGTCCGGATCTTCGGGTTCACGCTCTGCGCGCCCAGCGTGAAGCTGTTGATGTTGCGGATGACCTCGGGGATGGGGATCGAGCCGACCACGCCCAGCACATTGGCCTTGGTCATCGTGCCGGCGATGATGCCGGCCATGTAGGCGCCCTCGTAGGTGCGGCTGTCGTAGGTGCGCATGTTTGGCGCGGTCTTGTAGCCGGTGGCGTGCTCGAACTTCACGCCTGGGTTGTCGGCGGCCACCTTCAACATCGGTTCCATGTAGCCGAAGGTGGTGCCGAAGATGAGCTGGTTGCCCTGGCCCGCCAGGTCGCGGAACACCCGTTCGGCATCGGCGCTTTCGGGCACCTTCTCGACGAAAGTGGTGACGACCCTGTCGCCGAATTCTTTCTCGATCGCCTTGCGGCCGTTGTCATGGGCAAAGGTCCAGCCACCATCGCCGACGGGGCCGATGTAGGCAAAGGCGATCTTCAGCGGCGCGGGCTTGGGTGCAGCGGCCGAAGCGGCGGGGGTCGCTGTGACGGGCGCCGGCTCTTCCTTCTTGCCGCAGCCGACGAGTGCGGCTGCCGCGGCCAGCGTGGACCAGCCGGCCAGTTGCAGCAGACGGCGTTGGGTGTTCGATTTCATGCTTGATCTCTCCTGTGGGTCGGGGTGGGTTGGGTTGGGTTCGGGAACGGGTCGGGGCAAACGTAGGCGTCAAGCGTCATGCCCCTGGAAAGAACGGTTTGCCCAGGGAGGCCGGCATGTTCGCGCGTATCCACGCGCCGTTGCGCGAGATCAGCACCAGCACGACGATGGTGGCCACATAGGGCAGCATGCTGAGGAATTGGCTGGGCACGTCCACCCCCTGGCCCTGCAGGTGGAACTGCAGCATGGTGACGCCGCCGAACAGGTAGGCGCCCAGCAGCAGGCGGCCCGGGCGCCAGGTGGCGAAGGTGGTCAGCGCCAACGCGATCCAGCCTTTGCCGGCCACCATGCCTTCCACCCACAGCGGTGTGTAGACGGTCGAGATGTAGGCCCCGGCCAGGCCGCACAGCGCGCCGCCGGTGACCACCGCCAGCAGGCGGATCAGCCGCACCGGATAACCCAGCGCATGTGCCGATTCGGGCGACTCACCGACCGCGCGCAATACCAGCCCGGCGCGGCTGCGGTACAAAAACCAGGCCAGTGCACAAGCCAGCGCCACCGCGACATAGACCATGGGGTGCTGGCGGAACAGGGCCGGACCGACGAAGGGCAGGTCGGCCAGCAGCGGCACGCGGAAGTCGGGCTGCTGGCCCAGCCGGGCCTGCACGAAGCCCGTCCCGACGAAAGCCGAGAAGCCGCCGCCGAAGAGGCTCAGCGCCAGGCCCGTCGCCACCTGGTTGGTGTTGAGCCAGATCACCATCAGCCCGAAAAGCAAGGCCATCAGCCCACCGGCCGCGGCCCCGGCCAGCAGGCCGATGGTCACGCTGCCGGTGGTGACCGCGGCCGCAAAGCCGGCGATGGCGGCCACCAGCATCATGCCCTCGGCCCCCAGGTTGACGATGCCGGCACGTTCGTTGATCAGCAGGCCCAGACCGGCCAGCGCCAGGATGGTGCCGGCGTTGAAGGTGGCGGCCAGCAGCAGGGCGATGGCGTCCATAGGTCTTCAGTGCGCCTCAGCCGGGCGCAACGGCGGCGGGCGCCGCAGCCTGCGCCGGCGGCGTGCGCCGCACCCAACGCACGCGGTAGGCGATCAATGTGTCGCAGGCCAGCAGCGTGAACAGCAGCAGCCCCTGGAACACACCCGTCAGCGATTTCGGCAGGCCCATGCGCGACTGCGCCAGTTCGCCGCCGATGTAGAACATGCTCATCAGCACCCCGGCAAAGACGATGCCCACCGGATGCAGCCGCCCCACATACGCCACGATGATGGCGGCGAAGCCGTAGCCGGCAGGCACAT
>JBBRVT010000144.1:0-9773 GCA_038246615.1 Burkholderiales bacterium | reverse complement strand
TGTCGATCAGCTGGGTGAGGCCGGGGTTGGCCTGCGCGAGCCAGCGGCGCGGGGTGACGCCGTTGGTCATGTTGGTGAAGCGGTCGGGCCACAGCGCGGCGAAGTCGGCGAAGATGGTTTCCACCAGCAGGTCGCTGTGCAGCTTGCTCACGCCGTTCACCTTGTGGCTGCCGACGATCGACAGGTGGGCCATGCGCACCCTGCGCTCACTTCCCCCATTCGCGCCCTCGTCGATGAGCGACAACCGGCGCTGGAATTCCATGTCGCCCGGCCGCAGCGCCTGCGCCAGCACCAGGAATTCATGGTTGATGCGGAAGATGATCTCCAGGTGGCGCGGCAGCACCTTCTGCATCAGCGCCACCGGCCAGGTCTCCAGCGCTTCGGGCATCAGTGTGTGGTTGGTGTAGCTGAAGGTGTGGCGGGTGATGTCCCAGGCCGCCGCCCAGATGAAGCCGTGCTCGTCGACCAGCAGGCGCATCAGCTCGGCCACGCCGATGGCCGGGTGGGTGTCGTTCAGGTGGATGGCCACCTTGTCCGCCAGGTTGGCCAGGCTGCCGTGCTCGGCCAGGTGGCGCGCCAGGATGTCCTGGATGCTGGCGCTGGTGAAGAAGTATTCCTGGCGCAGGCGCAGCTCGCGCCCGGCGGGCGTGCTGTCGTTCGGGTAGAGCACCCACGAGATGTTCTCGAACTCGTTCTTGAACTCGGCGGCGCGTGCGTAGTCGCCCGAGTTGAAGGCATGCAGGTCGATGTGGGCCGGGGCGGCGGCCTTCCACAGCCGCAGCGTGCTCACCCGCTGGGTGCCGTGGCCGGGGATCACATGGTCGTAGGCCTTGGCGCGCACCTCGCCGGCATGGCGCCACACCGGCACTGCCTCATTGCCGGGGATGGGCGATTCGGCCCGCTCGACCCAGCCGCCGAAGCGCACCGGGTAATGCACACCGTGGCGTGGAAACTCCCAGGGCGTGCCATCTTCCAGCCAGGGGTCGGGGTGCTCGATCTGCCGGCCGGCCGAAATGGTCTGGGCGAACATGCCGAACTCGTAGCGGATGCCGTAGCCGAAGCTGGGCAGGCCCACGCTGGCCATGCTGTCGAGAAAGCAGGCCGCCAGCCGGCCCAGGCCGCCGTTGCCCAGCGCGGCGTCGGGCTCGCGCGCCTGGATGTCTTCGAGCGTGCGGGCGTGGTCGCCCACGCTGCCTGCGGCGGCGGTGTCCAGCTCCAGTGCCGCCAGGGCATTGCCCAGGCTGCGGCCGATCAGGAATTCCATCGACAGGTAATACACCCGGCGCGCCTTGGCCGCCCGGTCGGCGGTGTCGCAGGCGACCCAGCGGCGCGACAGCTCGGCGCGCGCCACCTGGGAGACGGCGCTCATCAGGTCCACCGTGCCGGCGTCGGCCGGGGACACCCCGACGCTGTGCAGCAGGTGGCGCTCGACCCGCGCGGCCAGGGAATTGGGGGCGGGGCTGGTGAGGGTGGGTGCAGTGCGCATGGATGTCCTGTTCTGGTTGCAGTGCGGGGCCGCCGCCAGGCCGCTGTGCGGCCGGCCGGATCCCCGCCAGGCTGCCAGCATTATTCATGCCTTGTCCGGCAGAAATCGCTGGTGCGGCATGGCACCATCCAACCCGCAACCACCTCGTTGCCGGTCATCGGTGCCGGCAATGCGACAGAGCCCGCAGGAGACAAGCAGCCATGGCCAACAGTGATCTCGCCTCCAACTTCGACCTGCCCAAACGCACCGTCGCCCTGGTGCTGGCCGGTGGCCGGGGCAGCAGGCTCAAGCAACTGACCGACAGCCGGGCCAAGCCGGCGGTGTATTTCGGCGGCAAGTTCCGCATCGTCGACTTTGCGCTCAGCAACTGCCTGAACTCCGGCATCCGCCGCATCGGCGTGATCACCCAGTACAAGAGCCACAGCCTGCTGCGCCACCTGCAGCGCGGCTGGGCCTTCCTGAAGAGCGAGATGAACGAGTTCGTCGACCTGCTGCCGGCGCAGCAGCGGGTGGACGAGGAAAGCTGGTACCGCGGCACCGCCGACGCCGTCTACCAGAACCAGGACATCCTGGCGGCCTACGGCGCCGACTACATCGTGGTGCTGGCCGGCGACCACATCTACAAGATGAACTACGCCCTGATGCTGGCCGACCATGTGGCCCAGGGGCACGATTGCACCGTGGGCTGCATCGAGGTGGCGCGCAGCGAGGCGCATGCCTTCGGCGTGATGGCCATCGACGAGCGCCGGCGCATTCTCGAATTTGTCGAGAAGCCGCCCGAGCCGCCGGCCATGCCCGGCAAGCCCGAGCGCGCGCTGGCCAGCATGGGCATCTACATCTTCAACGCCCGCTACCTGTACCGGGCGCTGGAGCGCGACATGGCCGACCCGGACTCGACCCACGATTTCGGCAAGGACATCATCCCCACCGCAGTGCGCGAGGGCAAGGCGGTGGCCCATCCCTTCGACATGAGCTGTGTCGGCACCAAGCACGGCTTGCAGGCCTACTGGCGCGACGTGGGCACGATCGACGCGTACTGGGACGCCAACATCGACCTCACCGCCACCGACCCCGAGCTGAACCTGTACGACACCCGCTGGCCGATCTGGACCTACCAGCCGCAGCTGCCGCCGGCGAAGTTCGTGCACAACCAGCCCGACCGGCGCGGCGCTGCGGTGGAATCGATGGTCTCGGGCGGCTGCATCGTCTCGGGCGCGGTGTTCCGCTCGGTGCTGTTTTCCAGCGTGCGGGTGCACAGCTACAGCACGGTGAACTGGAGCGTGCTGCTGCCCGAGGTGCAGGTGGGCCGCAGCGCCCGCCTGACCAAGGTGGTGGTCGACCGCGGCTGCACCATCCCCGACGGCATGGTGATCGGCGAAGACCCGGCCGAGGACGCCCGCCGTTTTTACCGCAGCGAACAGGGCGTGACGCTGGTCACGCGCGGCATGTTGCGGGCGATCGAGCTGGGCACTGCATGAAGGTGCTGCACGTGGCCGCCGAGGTCTACCCGCTGGTCAAGACCGGCGGCCTGGCCGATGTGGTCGCCGCGCTGCCACCCGCGCTGGCCGAGGCCGGCGCCGACGTGCGGCTGCTGCTGCCGGGGCTGCCGGCCGTGCTGGACGCGGTGCAGTCGGCACGCACCGTGGTCGACATCGGCGCCTGCTTCGGCGCGCTGCGGGTGCGGCTGCTGCTGGCGCGCATGCCCGGCAGCCACCTGCCGGTGTACGTGGTGGACGCGCCGCACCTGTATCGGCGGCCCGGCGGCCCCTACCAGGCGGCCGACGGCAATGAATGGGCCGACAACCTGCGGCGCTTTGCCTTGCTGGGCTGGGCGGCCGCCCACCTGGCCGCCGACGATGCCGACCCCGCCTGGGTGCCCGACATCGTGCATGCGCACGACTGGCATGCCGCGATGGCCTGCGCCTACATGGCCGACCACCCGGGCACGCAGGCGGCAGCGGTCTACACGGTGCACAACCTGGCCTTCCAGGGGCTGTTTCCCCACCATGACTGGGCGCTGCTGGGGCTCAGCTCGCGCTTCATGTCGCCGCCTGGGCTGGAGTACCACGGCCAGCTGTCGTTCATGAAGGCGGGGCTGAAGTTCGCCGACAAGGTGACCACGGTGAGCCCCGGCTATGCGCGCGAGATCGCCACGCCCGAGTTTGGCTGCGGGCTGGACGGCGTGATCCGCAGCCGCGGCACCGATGTCAGCGGCATCCTCAACGGCATCGACGGGGCGGTGTGGAGCCCGGCCGCCGACGCCGCTATCGCCCAGCGTTACGACAGCGACCGGCTGGCCGGCAAGTGGGCCTGCCGGCAGGCGCTGCAGGCCGCGATGGGCCTGCAGGCCGACCCCGACGCGCTGCTGCTGACGGTGGTGAGCCGGTTGACTGCGCAAAAGGGGCTGGACCTGGTGCTGGCCGCACTGCCCGCGCTGGTGGCCGACGGCGTGCAGTTCGCAGTGCAGGGCACCGGCGAGGCGGCGCTGGAGCTGGCCTTCGGCATGGCGGCGCAAGCCCATCCCGGCCGGGTGGCGGTGCGCATCGGCTATGACGAGAACCGTGCCCACCAGCTGCTGGCTGGGGCCGACGTGATCGCCGTGCCCTCGCGCTTCGAGCCCTGTGGCCTGACGCAGCTGTACGGCCTGCGCTATGGCACGCTGCCGGTGGTGCGGCGCGTGGGCGGCCTGGCCGACACGGTGAGCGACGGCTACGCCGCCACGCAGACCGGCTTCGTCTTCGATGCGGCGACACCGGGCGCCCTGGAGACGGCTGTGCGGCGCGCGCAGGCGCTGCGCCGAGACCCCACTGCCTGGCAGGCGGTGATGCGGCGCGGCATGGCGCAGGACCTGTCCTGGGCCGGCCCGGCGCAGGCCTACCTGGCGCTGTACGACCAGGCCCGCGCAGCGCGGGCCACTGCGCCGCGCGGCCTGACCGCCTGACCGCCTGACCGCCCGGCCAGCCCGGTACCTGGCCGGTACCTGTCCGGCACCTGTCCGGTACCTGTCCGGTTGGGGCGCGGGTCGCCGTGGCCTCACATCAGGGCCACGCCCTTGACCTGGGCGAACAGCGCGTCGCCAGGTTGCAGCGCGAGCGCCTCGGCGCTGCGCCGGGTGATGCGGGCCAGCAGCCATGTCGGCACGGCGCCGTCCTGCGCCGGCGGGCCCAGGCGCAGGCGAAGCAGTGCGGTGCCGTGGTCGGCCTGCAGCGTCTCCAGCACCACTGGCAGCACGTTGAGCACGCTGCTCTCCAGCGGCGGCTGGCGCGCCACGCTCACGTCACGGGCCAGCACGCGGGCCCGCACGGTGTCGCCCGGCGCCGCGCCGGTCTCGCCCACCCACAGCGCACCGCCGTCGAAGGCCACGCGGGTCAGGCCGTAAGCATGGTCGTGGCTGTCCACCCGGGCGCTGAGCACCACGCCGGCGTCGTCCTGCCGGGCCAGCGGCAGGTCGGGCCGGGCCAGCAGTTCGGCCAGCGGCCCGGCGGCGCGCACGCGGCCGGCTTCCAGCAGCACCAGGTGGTCGGCCAGCCGGGCCACCTCGTCCATCGCATGCGTCACATAGACGATGGGCAGGGCCAGCGCCCGGTGCAGGCGTTCCAGGTAGGGCAGGATCTCGGCCTTGCGCGGCGCGTCCAGCGCGGCCAGCGGCTCGTCCATCAGCAGCAGGCGCGGGGCGGTGGCCAGCGCACGGGCGATGGCGACGCGCTGGCGTTCGCCACCCGACAGCGTGGCCGGCCGGCGGTCCATCAGCGCGCCGATGCCCAGCAGGGCCACCACCGCGTCCAGCGCGAAGGCCTGCGCACCCGCGCCCTGGCCGCCGCCCGCGCCGGCCCGCTTGCGGCCGTAGTCGAGGTTGGCCTGCACGCTGAGGTGCGGAAACAGTGCCGCCTCCTGGATCACATAGCCCAGCGGGCGCTGGTGCGGCGGCGTGAAGCGGCGCTGCGCGTCGTCCTGCCACACGGCGTTGCCCAGCGCCACCCGGCCGGCGGCCCGCTCCAGCCCGGCCAGCGCGCGCAACAACGTGGTCTTGCCGCAGCCCGATGGGCCGAACAGCGCGGTGACGCCCTGGCCGGGCAGCTGCAGATCGACGTCGAGCGTGAAGTCGCGCCGCTGCAGGCGCAGGCGGGCCGCGATCACCGGAAAGTCGCCTGGTCGTCGCGCGGCGGCCGGTTGGCCACGTACAGCGTCACCAGCACCAGCAGCGCAAATACCACCATGCCCGCAGCCAGGCGGTGGGCCTGGTCGAATTCGGCGGCCTCCACATGCTCGAACAAGGCCACCGACAGCACCCGCGTTTCGCCGGGGATGTTGCCGCCGATCATCAGCACCACGCCGAACTCGCCCACGGTGTGGGCGAAGCCCAGCACACTGGCGGTGACCAGGCCGGGCCGCGCCAGCGGCAGCGCCACGGTGAAGAACCGGTCCAGCGGGCCGGCACGCAGCGTGGCGGCGGCTTCCAGCATGCGCTCGGGGATGGCCTCGAAGGCCTGCTGCAGCGGTTGCACCACGAAGGGCATCGAATAGATCACCGAGGCCACCACCAGGCCGCTGAAGGTGAAGGGCAGCCGCCCCAGGCCCAGCCACTGGGTGAACTGGCCCACCGGCCCGTGCGGGCCCATCAACAGCAGCAAATAGAAGCCGAGCACCGTCGGTGGCAGCACCAGCGGCATGGCCACCAGCGACGCCACCAAGGGCTTGAAGACGGAGCGGGTGCGTGCCAGCCACCAGGCCAGCGGCGTGCCCAGCAGCAACAGCAGCAAGGTGCTGAGCGCGGCCAGCTCGACAGTGAGCCGAACGACAGTCCAGGTGGCATCGCTCATCGGTCTGGCCTCACCGGCGGTAGCCGTAGGCCTGGATCACGGCCCTGGCCGCCGGGCTCTTCAGGTAGGCCAGCAGCGCCGCCGCTGCAGCGTTCTTCTCGCCGGCTTTGAGAAGCACCGCGTCCTGGCGGATGTCGCTGTGCAGGTTGGCTGGCACACGCCACATGGAGCCCGTGGTCGGCTTGCCGGGCACTGCCACTTGCGCCAGCGCCACGAAGCCCAGTTCGGCATTGCCCGTGAACACGAACTGGTAGGCCTGGGCAATGCTCTCGGCCGTCACCAGCTTGGGCCGGATGGCGTCGGTGAGGCCGCGGGCCTGGAGCACCTCTTGCGCCGCTGTGCCGTATGGCGCCAGCTTGGGGTTGGCGATCGCCAGCTTGCTGAACCTGCCGCTGGCCAGCACCGCACCCTGGTCGTCGACCAGGCCTGGTTGTGCGCTCCACAGCACCAGCACGCCGATGGCGTAGGTGAAGTTGCTGCCGGCCACCGCATGGCCTGCGGCGATCAGCCGCTTCGGTGTCTCGTCATCGGCGGCCACCAGCACATCGAACGGTGCACCGCTGATGATCTGGCTGTAGAACTTGCCGGTGGAGCCGGTCGAGACCTTCAGCGTGTGGCCGGTGGCGGCACTGAAGCCTGCTGCGATCTCGGCCATCGGGCGGGCAAAGTTGGCGGCCACGGCCACCGTCACCTCGTCGGCGCGGGCGGCGCGGGGGGCGGTGCACAGCAGGCAGGCAGCAGCCAGCATGGCGACGCAGGCAGGGCGAAGCAGGGTGGGCATGGGAGACGATCGGGGTCAGGCGGAAGGGAAAGTCAATCGATCACCGCCAGGATCACGCTCGACACCTTGAAGGCCGCGCAGGCACGCACGCCTTCGGCCAGGCCCAGGTTGTCGACCGAGTCGCGGGTGACGACCGCCGTGGCGCTGCGGCCATGCCCCAGGTCGAGCGTGACCTCGGCATTCACCGGCCCGGTGACGATGCGGCTGACGGTGCCCCACAGCCGGTTGCGTGCGCTGATGCGCAGGCGCTCGTCGGTCAGCAGCAGCAGCGACGACGCCTTCACCAGCACGATCACCTCGACGCCGAGGGCCAGGCCCAGGTTCTCGGCCGATGTGCGGGTGACCACGGCCGCCAGCTCCAGCCCGTCGTCGACCCGCACCAGCACTTCGACATCCACCGGCCCTTCGCGCAGGCCGCACACCGTGCCGACAAACTGGTTGCGCGCACTGGTGCGCACCGCCATGCGGCGCAGCAGCCGCTGGAAGGCCGGCATGTCGCCGCCCGGCGCATCCGCAAACTGCCCGGCCAGCCGGTCCAGCGCCTGCTGGTACTCGGCCTCGACCGCGCGGTACATCGCCACCACGCGCCGGCCGTGCTCGGTCAGCACCGTGCCACCGCCGGCGCGGCCGCCGGTGGTGCGTGCCACCAAGGGCTGGTCGGCCAGGTTGTTCATCGCGTCCACCGCGTCCCAGGCCGCCTTGTAGGACAGCGGCACATGCTTGGCCGCCTGCGAGATCGAGCCATGCATGCCGATCGCTTCGAGCAGCCGCACCCGCGTGTCGCCCAGGTAGTTGCCCAGTTCGGTGCTGACTTCCAGTCGGCCGGTGAGGTGGCGGGGTCGGGGGGGTGCAGGCATGCGCGGGCGGCTGTCGGGCGGGGAAAATGTCTGGCGTTGTATTGGGAAGAATATAACGCAGCCTGGTTGCCACCACCAGCAGGCGCGCTTGCACCCCGCCTTGGCGGTGCAGCGCGGTGCCGTGCAGCGCGTGTCAGCGGGGTGAAGGCCGGCGCAGCGTGCTGCGCCGCCGGCGGCTTAGCCGCGTAGCTTCTTCGCCTTGTCTTCCGGCACCACGCGCACCCAGGTGCGGAAGAACGCGCGCCTGTCGCCCTGCGGCGGTTCGGCCGGCAGGGTCTTGCGGAAGTCGGCGTTGCTCAGGCGCCGCGTGAGGGTCGGCCGGCCGGGATGGATCGGTGCCAGCAGCGACGGTGTACGGGCCACGCCGGGGATCGAGGCCTTGTGGAACCCTGCAGAGGCGCCACCGCTGCGCACCGTACCGCTGGCACTGGCCCCTGTGAGCACCGCGTCGAACTCGGTATCGGTGATGGCGCCTTGCAGGTCGTGGCGCGTCAGGCGCCGCGCCGCATCGGCGATCAGTGCCATGCGTGTCTGCCAGATGGCGGCCTCATCGGCCGGGATGATCTGCGTGTCGAGGTAGCTCGAGAAGCCGTAGCCGTACTGGTACCAGCTGCGCGCCTGGTAGGTCTTGTAGACACTGCTGGCGTGCTGCAGTTTGGCCGGAAACTTCTCCTGCAGGTAGTCCGCCAGGTCGGAACCGGTGACGTAACGGTGGTGGTAGTACGGCGTGGCGTGGTGGATGGCCTCGTCGACGAAGGCCACGTAGTCGTAGGGCTCGGCGATGCCGGTCTGGTAGGTTGTGGGGGCGGCCAGCCGCAAGCGTGTGGCGGCAAGGTCGTCGCGGAAGGCGGGCGGCAGGGTGTTGGCAGTCTGGTCGTCATGCGCCTGTGAAGGCGCCGGGTTGATGACGTATTCCGGCGCGACCACGGTGCGGTCCATGTGGTAATTCAGGTTCACGAACAGCGTCTCGCCCAGGGTGTCCTTGTGGAAGCCGGTCTGCGTCATGTCGCGCTCGCGGTAGTACTGCACCTCGATGAGAATTTTCCAGTCCTTGTCCGGCAACCCGGCCAGGCGCAGGTAGGCGATCTGCTGGGCGTCGATCATGGTACGCAGGGTGTTCTCGATGACCTGCCGGTCGAGATGGTGTTCCAGCACCTTGTCGCCGCGCGGGCTGCCGGCAGAGATGAATCCACCCACAGTGGGCAGGGCCACGAGCCTGGCCTGCTCGACAAGATCGTCGTCCTTCTCGGGAATCGCATCGATCAGGATGCCGCCGAGGTTGAGGATGCTGCCGCTGAAGTCGACGTTTTCGTCGAGCTTTTTCACCAGTGCCTTCTGCACTTCCACCGTCGGCCCGGGCTTGATCTGCGGCACGGCCAGCTCGGTGAGCAGCCTGGCCGACTCTTCGGTGCGCTGCACGCTCGGGCCGGTGGCGGCCACCGTGGCCGCCAACGTTGGCGCCGCAGCCCGGGCGGCTGCGGTTGCACATGGCGGCTGCTGCTGCAGGCCATGCGTCGCCGCCCGCATCTGCAAGGCCCGGGCCCCCATCCGGTCTGCCTCGCGCTCCAGCACGGTTTCATCATTGACTGGAACGCCGCCGCGCAACCGCGCCGTCGGCCGCACCCGGCCTTGCGCCTGCTGCACCACATGCCAGGCTTCATGGGCCAGATGCTGCTCCTGGCCCGGCGCCAGATGGATGGCGCTGCCCTGGGCGAAGGCCAGGGCGTTCAGGCGGGCTGGTTGGGTGGAGTTGCGGTGCACCTGCACATGGTCCATGGCCACGCCCGACAGCGCTTCGATGGACTGCTTCAGCGGCGCTGGCAAACCGG
>JBBRVT010000143.1:0-9820 GCA_038246615.1 Burkholderiales bacterium | reverse complement strand
TCTTCGGGGGTGTAGCCGGCACGCAGCATTGCCTCGCGAGGGTAGTCGGCCGGCGTCTTGCAGTTCTCGCACAGCCGGCGCGCCAGGCGCTGCGCCGTGATCAGGATCACGCTGGAGGCGATGTTGAACGGCGCCACGCCCATGTTCAGCAGCCGCGTCAGCGTGGTGGGCGCGTCGTTCGTGTGCAGCGTGCTCATCACCATGTGGCCGGTCTGGGCGGCCTTGATGGCGATGTCGGCGGTTTCCAGGTCACGGATCTCGCCCACCATGATGATGTCCGGGTCCTGCCGCAGGAAGGACTTGAGCGCGGCCGAGAAGGTGAGCCCGGCGCGGTCGTTCACGTTCACCTGGTTCACGCCGGGCAGGTTGATTTCCGCCGGGTCTTCCACGGTGGCGATGTTCACGCCAGGCTGGTTCAGGATGTTCAGGCAGGTGTAGAGCGAGATCGTCTTGCCCGAACCGGTGGGCCCGGTGACCAGCACCATGCCGTAGGGCCGCACGATGGCGGCCATCAGGCGGTCTTTCTCGACCTTCTCGTAGCCCAGCGACTCGATGCCCACCTTGGCTGACGACGGATCGAGGATCCGGATCACGATCTTTTCGCCGAACAGCGTCGGCAGTGTGGAGACGCGGAAGTCGATCGCCTTGCTGCCGAACTTCATCTTCATGCGGCCGTCCTGCGGCACGCGCTTCTCGGCGATGTCCAGGCGGCTGATGACCTTGATGCGCGAGGCCAGCTTCTCCTTGATGGCCAGCGGCGGCTGGGTGATCTCACGCAGTTCGCCGTCGACCCGGAAGCGCACCCGGTAGTGGTACTCGTAGGGCTCGAAGTGCAGGTCGGACGCGCGCAGGTTGATCGCGTCGATCAGCATCTTCTGCAGGAAGCGCACCACCGGCGCGTCTTCCACCTCGGACACCACCTCGGTCGGGTCGGGCGCGCTGGTGTCGTCGGTGACGTCGAACTCGAAGTCGTCGGCAGTCAGGGCTTCCAGCGTCTCGGTGGCGGTGGCGCCCTGCGACTCCATCAGCCGGGCCAGCTTGTCGTACTCCACGATCACCCACTCGGGCGACAGCTGGGTGGCGAACTTGATGCGCTCGACGGCTTCCTGGTCGGTGGGGTCGGCCCCGCCGATGAACAGCCGGTTGCCGCGCCGCCCCAGCATCACCAGCTGGTACTGCACCGCCAGCTTGGGGTCGACCACGTTCTTGGGCAGGCGCTCGAGGTCCACCGCCGACAAGTCCAGCAGCGGCAGCGCCAGCGCCGTCGACAGGGTGTGCGCCAGGTCGAAGGCTGACACGGCGCCGGAGGCGATCACCGCACCGATGAAGCTGATGCGCCGCTCCTTGGCCGACTTGGCCAGGTCTTCGGCGGCCTTGCTGCTCAGCTTGCCGGCGTGCACCAACACCCTGGCAACACCAGACAGCGACGATTGCGGTGGTTCGACCAGAGTTTCCAAGGCGGCTTCGTGGCAGTTGACGAGAGCTGACCGCGCCATGATGACCGATCAATCGCCGACTGTAACGCCTGGCACTGCAGCGATCGGCCGCCAGTTGTCCCGGTGCTGACGCCGGCCTCGCCACCGGCAGTGGCGCCCAGGCGGAAAAAACGCCCCTGATCAGGGGCTGTTTACATCCATGGTGGGCATGAAAAACTGGTCGGGGTGAGAGGATTCGAACCTCCGGCCTCTACGTCCCGAACGTAGCGCTCTACCAGGCTAAGCTACACCCCGATGGCCGGCTGCTTGCTGTGCGCAGCACGCCTGCATCTCTCGACCGATTCAGCATGAACGCTCCACCGACCGAGCACACAAGTCTAGCAGAGCGATTCGGGCCGCTGAATCGGGCAGCGCAGAAAGTGCGCGCGCTGCGGCATCCGCCTCGTTGCGGGCAGCCTGCCGGGTGGCTTGCAGCGCCCCGGTTTCCCGCACGATGGCGATGATGTCCTGCAGCCGGTCGAGCTCGCCGTGCTCAATGGCATGGCGGATCAGCTGGCGATCGCCTTCCTTGCTGCGTGCCATGGCCACCAGCAGCGGCAACGTGGGCTTGCCCTCGCGCAGGTCGTCACCCACATTCTTGCCCAGCGCCTGGGTATCGCCCTCGTAGTCGAGCAGGTCGTCCACCAACTGGAAGGCGGTACCCAGTGCGCGGCCGCAGTCGGCGCAGGCCTCTTCCACGTCGGGCGGCGCATTGGCCAGCACCGCACCGAGCCGGGCGCTGGCCTCGAACAGCTTGGCGGTCTTGTAGCGGATCACGCGCAGGTAGTCGTCGACCGCGAGATCGGGGTCGTGCATGTTCATCAACTGCAGCACCTCGCCCTCGGCAATGACGTTGGTGGCGTCTGCCAGCACCTCCAGCACCCGCATGCGGTTGACGCTGACCATCATCTGGAAAGCGCGGGAGTAGAGGAAGTCACCCACCAGCACGCTGGCGGCATTGCCGAACAGCGCGTTGGCCGTCTGCTGGCCGCGGCGCAGCGACGACTCGTCGACCACGTCGTCGTGCAGCAGGGTGGCGGTGTGGATGAACTCGACCGTGGCTGCCAGCTCGTGCTGCTCAGGCCCGGAGAATCCCAGCGCCTGGGCGAACAGCAACACCAGACGTGGCCGGATGCGCTTGCCGCCGGCGCTGACGATGTAGTGGGAGATCTGGTTGATCAACGCCACATCGGAGGCCAGCCGCAGCCGGATGACCTCGTCCACCCGCAGCATGTCGGCAGCCATCGGATCGACGTTGGCCGATGCAGGGATGAGGAGGTCGTTCACGGGGGCTTGGGTCACGGAATGCTGCAAATTATAGGGAGGCACCGCATTCGACCCTGGTGCGGCCCGGGCTGGCCATGGCGCTGGCACAGCTGTCGCCCGTCTATCCCTGGGCGATGAAGGCGAATTGCGTGAAAACCCGGTCAGTCTGCTATCATCGCGGGTTCCTTCGGCGTTGGCCGAGGGTTCGGCAAGCTCGGGCTGGTTGCCGAAGGTCACAGTCTGAATCGGGTGAATCCAACAGAGGCAAATATGTACGCGCTCATAAAAACCGGTGGCAAGCAATTCAAGGTTGCTGCCGGCGAAAAGATCAAGGTAGAACAGATAGCAGCGGACGTGGGCCAAGAGATCGTGATCGACCAGGTGCTTGCCGTCGGAAACGGCGCCGACCTGACGATCGGGACCCCCTTGGTGGCCGGCGCCACGGTGACAGCCACCGTGGTGTCGCACGGCAAGCACGACAAGGTGCGCATCTTCAAGATGCGGCGCCGCAAGCACTATCAGCGGCACGGCGGCCACCGCCAGACCTACACCGAGCTGGAAATCGGCGCCATCGGCGTTTGATCCTGGCCGTCAAGTCATCAGGAGCTTTTGAACCATGGCACAGAAAAAGGGCGGCGGCTCAACCCGCAACGGCCGCGACTCGCAACCCAAGATGCTGGGGGTGAAGGTGTTCGGCGGCCAGACCATTCCGGCCGGCTCGATCATCGTGCGCCAGCGCGGTACACGGTTCCATGCCGGCGACAATGTCGGCATGGGCAAGGACCACACGTTGTTCGCGTTGGTCGATGGCCAGGTGTCGTTTGCCATCAAGGGTGCGTTGAACCGCCACATGGTCATCGTCACGCCGGTCTGACCACCAGGCCTTCGGGCTGACGGCATGCTGTCAGCCTGATCCAAGCCCCGGCCTGCCGGGGCTTTTGTGTTTTTTGGGGCGCCGCCCTGGGGATGGACCAGCATGAAATTCGTCGACGAAGCCACCATCGACATCGCGGCCGGCAATGGTGGCGCGGGCTGCATGAGCTTTCGCCGCGAGAAGTTCATCCCCTTCGGCGGCCCCAATGGTGGCGACGGCGGCCGGGGTGGCAGCGTCTATGCCGTGGCCGACCGCAACCTGAACACGCTGATCGATTACCGTTATGCCCGCCGCCACGAGGCCCGCAACGGCGAGGCGGGGCGCGGCTCCGACCAGTACGGCGCGGCGGCCGAGGACATCCTGCTGCGCATGCCGGTGGGCACCATCGTGCGTGATTTCGAGACCGAGGAAGTGCTGGCCGAACTGCTCGACCCCGACGTGCCGGTGCTGCTGGCCAAGGGCGGCGACGGCGGCTTCGGCAACCTGCACTTCAAGAGCAGCACCAACCGCGCGCCGCGCCAGAAGACACCCGGCTGGCCCGGTGTCGAGAAGAAGCTCAAGCTGGAACTGCGTGTGCTGGCCGACGTGGGCCTGCTGGGCCTGCCGAACGCCGGCAAGAGCACGCTGATCACTGCGATCAGCAATGCCCGGCCGAAAATCGCCGATTACCCGTTCACCACCCTGCACCCCAACCTGGGCGTGGTGCGTGCCGGGCCGGAGCGCAGCTTCGTGGTGGCCGACCTGCCCGGGTTGATCGAAGGCGCTGCCGATGGCGCCGGCCTGGGGCACCTGTTCCTGCGCCACCTGCAGCGCACCCGCCTGCTGTTGCACGTGGTCGACATGGCGCCCTTCGACGGCGTCGACCCGGTGGCGCTGGCCAAGGGCATCGTGAAGGAGCTGCGCAAGTACGACGAGGCGTTGTACGAGAAGCCGCGCTGGATCGTGCTGAACAAGCTGGACATGGTGCCGCTGGAAGACCGCGCCGCGCTGGTGAAGGACTTCATCCGCCGCATGCGCTGGAAAGGCCCGGTGTTCCAGGTCTCGGCGCTGGCGCGCGAGGGGCTCGACCCCATGGTGCAGGCCATCTACGAGCATGTGGCCGCGCACAAGGTGCAGGCGCCGCCCGAGGTCGACCCGCGCTTCGACGCACCCGCCGTGGCCAGCGTGGTGGAGGACCCGCTGGATGACTGAGCTGCTGAGGTCGGCCCGCCGCATCGTGGTGAAGGTGGGCTCCAGCCTGGTGACCAACGAGGGCCGCGGCATCGACGCCGAGGCGGTGGGCAACTGGTGCCGCCAGCTGGCGACGCTGTCGGCGCAGGGGCGCGAGGTGGTGATGGTCAGCTCCGGCGCCATTGCCGAGGGCATGAAGCGCCTGGGCTGGAAGACCCGCCCGACCGAGCTGCATGAACTGCAGGCCGCCGCCGCCGTGGGCCAGATGGGCCTGGCGCAGACCTACGAGACCCAGCTCGCGCTGCACGGCATGGGCAGCGCCCAGGTGTTGCTGACGCATGCCGACCTGGCCGACCGCGAGCGCTACCTCAACGCCCGCAGCACCCTGCTGACGCTGCTGCAGCTGCGCGTGATCCCGGTGATCAACGAGAACGACACCGTGGTCAACGACGAGATCAAGTTCGGCGACAACGACACCCTGGGCGCGCTGGTGGCCAACCTGGTGGAGGCCGATGCGCTGGTGATCCTGACCGACCAGCGCGGCCTGTATGCAGCCGACCCGCGCAAGGTGCCCGACGCCCGTTTCATCGACGAAGCCGCCGCCGGCGACCCGGCGCTGGAGCTGATGGCCGGTGGCGCCGGCTCGGCCATCGGCCGCGGCGGCATGCTCACCAAGATCCTGGCGGCCAAACGGGCGGCCGGCAGCGGCGCCGGCACGGTGATCGCCTGGGGCAGGGAGCCCGACGTGCTGCTGCGCCTGGCCGCCGGCGAGGCGATCGGCACCGCGCTGCTGGCCGGCACGCCCAAGCTGGCCGCGCGCAAGCAGTGGATGGCTGACCACCTGCAGCTGCGCGGCGCGGTGGTGGTGGACGACGGTGCGGTGGGCAAGCTGCGCGACGAGGGCAAGAGCCTGCTGCCCATCGGTGTGACCGAGGTGGAGGGCGATTTCCGCCGCGGCGATGTGATCGCGGTGCGTTCGGCCACCGGGCTGGAGATCGCCCGCGGCCTGGCCAACTACGCGTCTACCGAGGCGCGGCTGATTGCGCGCAAACCGTCATCGCAGATCGCCGGGCTGCTGGGCTTTGCCAACGAGCCCGAGCTCATCCACAGAGACAACATGGTTCTGAGCTGAGCGTCAGTCCTCCAGCTCGGACTTCGCCATCTCCACGTCCAGCCGTTCCATCGCGTCGGCGGGCGCCACCGCCGCAGCCTGGGCATAGAGCTTTTCGGCCTCCTTCATGCGCTTGTCGCCTTCCAGCATGACCAGGCCGTTGGCGTACTCGACCATCGCGATGGCCGAGAGCGGGTTCAGCTTCAGCGCCTGCTGAAACATCTTCAGCCCGGTGGCGGCGTCGGCACCCTGGGTGCGGCCCAGCAGCTTGCCCACCTTGTCGATGACCTCGGCATGGAAGGCGCCCAGCGCGATGTGGGCGTCGGCATGCTTGGGCTGCAGCGCGATGGTGCTCTCCAGCGCCCCCTTCACCTTGCTGCCCAGCCCCTGGGTCAAGGCCTTGGCCACGCTGATGCCCTGGCTGTAACGGCCCAGCGCATAGGCCATCCAATAGTGCGCGTTGGGGTTCTTGGGCTCGGCTGCGGCCTGGGCTTCGGCCCGCGCGGCGATCTCCTGGAACATCGCCAGCCGGGTCTTCTCGCTCTTCTCCAGGTAGGTGGCGTAGATGCTCTGCGCCTTGTTGGCCACGGTGAATCCGGCGCCCCCGGCTTTGAGGCCGGCGTCGTGCGCCTGCTGGAACTCACCGGCGTGGAACTGCGCCCAGGCGGCCAGCACTGCCGCGTCTTTCGGCAGCGGCTCGGCGTCGCCGGCATGCAGCCGCGGCCAGGCCTTCTTCAGCGCGGCGGTGTCGTGGGTGTAGTCGGCGTTGTCATAGGGAAAGGCGGTCCACTTGGCCATGGCTTGTCTCCTGGGTGTGAAAGCGGCAGAACTTCTCAGTTGGCGCTGCGGTAGGCGCCGGCAATCTGGAACAGGTGCTCCCGTGATGGCGGATCGAGGTAGGGCATCAGCAGGCTCAGCACATGGTAGGCACCGCGTGACAGCGCGGCGGCGGCGCTCTCTGGCTCCAGCGCACGGCGCGGGTCGCGCACGTACTCGTAGCTGAGCCAGTAGGTGAGCACCACCACCATCGCGCTCGCCACCGGCTCGCTCTCGCGCCGGTCGATGCGCAGGCTGCTGCTGCGCGTGAGGCCGTCGAGCACCTGGGCCACGGCCCGCGACTTGTTCTTCAGCACGAACTGGAAATGCGTCTCCAGCCGGCGGTTCTTGCTGAGCAGGTCATTCAGGTCGCGGTATAGGAAGCGGTACTGCCAGATCAGCTCGAACAGCATGTGGAAGAACAGCCAGGCGTCTTCCACGTTGCGCACGCTGTCGGCGGCGTGCAGCAGGTCGTTCAGCCCGCGCTCATAGCGGTCGAACAGGGTGTTGATCAACTCGTCCTTGGCCGGGTAGTGGTAGTACAGGTTGCCCGGGCTGATGCCGAGCTCGGCCGAGATCAGCGTGGTGCTGACATTGGGCTCGCCGAAGCGGTTGAACAGGTCCAGCGTCACCTCGAGGATGCGCTCGGCAGTGCGGCGCGGCTTCTTGGCGCCGGGCTTTGGCGGCTTGTCTGCGGGCGTTGTCGATTCGTCGGCGGGCATGGTCAGCTCTTCTATGTCGGCCAATCTAGCACCTTGGCGCGGTGCCGGATGCGGTGGCTGTCCCTGGTTGTGCCGGCTGTCGCCCGCTGTCCCGGTGGCGCCGCCCTGCGCCAGGCCCGCTCCCTACAATCATGCCCCTATGCCCGCCGTCAGCTTCCAACAGGTCGAGAAGACCTACGCCGGTGCCCGTGGCACCTTTCGCGCGCTGGCTGGCGTCTCGTTCGACATCCCCCGCGGTGAATTCTTCGGCCTGCTGGGGCCCAACGGCGCCGGCAAGACCACACTCATCTCCATCCTGGCCGGCCTCACCAGGCCCACCGGCGGCCGCGTCATGGTGATGGGCCACGACGTGCAGACCGATGCCGCCGCCGCCCGCACCGCACTGGGCATCGTGCCGCAGGAACTGGTGTTCGACCCCTTCTTCAGCGTGCGCGAGGCGCTGCGCATCCAGAGCGGCTACTTCGGCGTGAAGCACAACGACGCCTGGATCGACGAACTGCTCGCCGAACTGGGCCTCAGCGACAAGGCCGACGCCAACATGCGCCAGCTCTCGGGCGGCATGAAGCGGCGGGTTCTGGTGGCCCAAGCCCTGGTGCACCGCCCGCCGGTGATCGTGCTGGACGAGCCCACCGCCGGGGTGGATGTGGAACTGCGCCAGACGCTGTGGGCCTTCATCGCGCGGCTCAACCGCGAAGGCCACACCGTGCTGCTGACCACCCACTACCTGGAAGAGGCCGAGGCGCTGTGCCACCGCATCGGCATGCTGCGCAAGGGCGAGCTGGTGGCGCTGGACCGCACCGCCAACCTGTTGTCGGCCAGCGCCAGCACCATGCTGCGCTTCAAGACCGACCAGGCCCTGCCTGCCGCGCTGGCAGTCGCCGCGCGCATCACCGGCCGCATCGTGCAGCTCAAGGCGCGGGACGCCGCCGACGTCGAGCGCCTGCTGGCGGTGCTGCGCCAGGCCGGCGTGAAGGTCGAAGACCTGGAGATCGGCCGCGCCGACCTGGAAGACGTGTTCGTCGAGATCATGAACGGTGGCCGGCCGTCGGCCGCACCGGCCCAGCCGCGGTCGTCCACGACGCAGGTGCCCGCGTGATCCGCCTGGCGGGCGCGCGCACGCTGTTCAAGAAAGAAATCCTGCGCTTCTGGAACGTGGGCTTCCAGACCGTGGCGGCACCGGTGTTGACAGCCGTGATGTACCTGCTGATCTTCGGCCATGTGCTGGAAGACAAGGTGCAGGTGTTCCAGGGCGTGGGCTACACCAGCTTCCTGATCCCGGGGCTGGTGATGATGAGTGTGCTGCAGAACAGCTTTGCCAACAGTTCCAGCAGCCTGGTGCAGAGCAAGGTCACCGGCAACCTGGTGTTCCTGCTGGTCTCGCCGCTGTCGCACTGGGCCTGGTTCGTCGGCTATGTGGGTGCCAGCGTGGTGCGCGGGCTGGTGGTGGGGCTGGGGGTGTTCCTGGTCACCGTGTGGTTTGCGCCGCCGTCGTTCGCCCAGCCGCTTTGGATCATCGTGTTCGCCGCGCTGGGCGCCGGCATGCTGGGCGCGCTGGGGCTGATCGCCGGCCTGTGGGCCGACAAGTTCGATCAGATGGCCGCTTTCCAGAACTTCGTCATCATGCCGATGACGTTTCTGTCGGGCGTGTTCTATTCGGTGCACAGCCTGCCGCCGTTCTGGCTGCAGGCCAGCCACCTGAACCCGTTCTTCTACATGATCGACGGCTTCCGGCGCGGCTTCTTCGGCACCAGCGATGTCTCGCCCTGGCTCAGCCTGGGCGTGGTGGGCACGGCGTTCGTGCTGGTCAGCGCCATCGCGTTGCACCTGCTGAAGACAGGCTACAAGATCCGCCCCTGATTGCCCGGCGATAATCCGTCTCATGTCTGAACCCACTGCCGACGAGGTGCGCGGCTTCATTGCCGCCGGCCTGCCTTGCCAACACCTGGACGTCGAAGGCGACGGCCGCCATTTCTTCGCCACCATCGTCTCTGCCGAGTTCGAGGGGCTGACCCGCGTGCGGCGCCACCAGCGTGTCTACAGTGCCCTGGGCGATAGAATGCGGGCGCAAATTCACGCGCTGTCGATGAAGACGCTCACCCCGGCGGAATGGGCGGCCACCGCCGCCTCCAGCCCCGCCACGCACCACCCCCACTGACACACCCGCGGCAGCTTGCAGCGGGTGGCCGTCCTGGCGCCCGCAGCGCGCCCCGGCCCCCTGTCCCGCCAGCGGCCGCTGCACAGCAAGGCCACCCATGGACAAACTCCTCATCCGCGGCGGACGCCGGCTCAACGGCACGGTGGCCATCGCCGGCGCCAAGAACGCGGCGCTGCCCGAGCTGTGCGCCGCGCTGCTGGTCGACGGCGTCACCACGCTGCACAACGTGCC
>JBBRVT010000142.1:0-9831 GCA_038246615.1 Burkholderiales bacterium | reverse complement strand
CGCTACGAACGACACCCTTTGGGGCTGCGATCAGTGTTCAACGGGCTGGTGCCGCGCCCAACAACCACGCGGGTGCGTGTCCGAGAGCTCGGCGGGGGGTGTTCCGGGAGAAAAAAGGGCGTTTGAAAAGCCTATCCCCAGCCGCGGGTGGCCGTCGCCGGTGCGGCGCTCTTGCGCGCCAGCCGCCGCACGGTGCCCACGATCGCGTCGCTGGAACTGCCCGGCAGCACCACTGCGGCCACGCCATGGGCCAGCATGCCCGCATCGCGCAGGATCATCGAGACGAGCTCGCCGCCGGTGGTGTGGCCGTCCAGGCCGATCGTCGAGACGATGACCTTGATGTCGCCGCTCATCGCTTTGGCTCCTGAGTCGGACCGTGCAACGAGAACAAGCACTGGATCAGGTTGAACGGGTCGTAGCCCAGCCCGCGCCCGAGGCGGATGACGCCGAACACCTCGCCTGCCGAGGCGTAGGCTGGCCGGGCTCGCCCAGGTCGCGCTGGTAGTCGGTGCTGGCCACGTGCTGCGGACCGTAGACCGGCTCGAGCAGGTAGTCGTCGTCGGCCTGCGGCGCAAAGCCCGCGGCAGGGGTGGTTGTGGCGGTGGTGGCGGTGGTGGCTGTCGACATGGGCACGCTCCAGGTTCGATGACGACGGCAGGGGCAGCGATCGCGGTCGATAATTAACCGTCCAGCCGGTAAACTTAAGCATAGGTCGCCCTGTTGCCGGGGTCATTGCGGAAAACCCATGGGGCGGCCCTGGAAACCGCGCATGCCGCCGCGCGCGCCCCGCGTGCACACTGCAGGCACACCCACTCACGGTCCCGCCGCGCGGGCCGCAAGACGATGAACGATCCCTACGACGGCCTGCCTGCGGGCGTTTTCAACATCCCGGCACAGGAGCGCATCGTGCACGGCCAGCCGGCCGGTGCTGCCGTGCGCGCCGAGGCCGAGCGCCTGGGCGCGACGCGTGTGTTCGTGGTGTCGGGCCGCTCGCTCGGCGCGCTGGCCGACGGGCCGCTGCAGCGCGTGCAGGCCGCACTGGGCGAGCGCCATGCCGGCAGCTTCACCGCGGTGCGCTCGCACAGCCCGCGCGAGGACGTGATCGCGGCTGCCGACGCCGCGCGCGCCGCCGGGGCCGACCTGCTGGTGGGCGTGGGCGGCGGCTCGGCGATCGACGCGGCCAAGGCGGTGCAGCTGTGCCTGTGGCATGAGCTGCGCACGCCCGCGGCGATGGAGCCTTATCGATCCGGTGCGGCGGCCAGCCTGGCGCGGCCGATCGACCCGCCGCCGGACGCGATCCGCATGCTGGCGGTGTCGACCACGCTGTCGGCGTCCGAGTTCACCGGCATGGCCGGCATCACCGACACCGCCAGCCACGCCAAGCAGATGTTCGTCCACCGGCTGATGGTGCCGCGCACCGCCATCCTCGACCCGGCGACCACGCTGCACACGCCCGAGGGGCTGCTGTTTTCCACCGCCATCCGCTCGGTCGACCATGCGGTGGAATGCTGGTGTTCGCCGATGGCCACGCCGGCCACCGAGGCGCTGTCGCTGCAAGGCCTGCGGCTGCTGGCCCGCGCACTGCCCGCGATCCAGGCCCGCCCGCAAGACCTGAAGCCGAGGCTGGAGGCGCAGTTCGGCATGTGGCAGGCCGTGGCAGCGCTGGCCGCCGGGGTGCAGACCGGCGCCAGCCACGGCATCGGCTACGCCCTGGGTGCGGGTTTCGGCGTGGCGCATGGCCACACCTCGTGCGTGATGCTGCCGGCGGTGTTGCGCTGGAATGCCGCGGTCAACGCCGAGCGGCAGCGCGCGCTGTCCGAGGCCATGGGCGCGCCGCAGCGGCCGGCGTGCGAGCTGGTGGCGGAGCTGATCCGCACGCTGCGCCAGCCCGGGTCGCTGCGCGAGGTCGGACTGCGCGAAGACCAGCTGGCCGACCTGGCCCAGCGCGCGATGGCCTACCCGCCGGTGCAGGCCAACCCGCGGCCGATCCGCAGCGTGGACGATCTGCGCGAGATCCTCGCGCTGGCCTGGTAGGCGCTGGGTCCGGCGGCCTTGGAGGTTGAGAGTTTTTCTCTCGGGGCCGATCAGGCGACGGCTGGCCCGCCGTGGCGCCAGGCCAGCTGCGCCGCCACCCAGCCGTCGAATGCAGCCAGCAGCGGCGCGTAGCGCTCGACGCGGCCCTCCAGTGCCCCCAGCGCCAGGCAGGCGGCTTCCAGCGTCGAGCGCTGGTCGGCCCGCCGCGCCTTGCGCACCGCAAATCGCGACGGCGGTGGCGACGGCAGTGGCCAACGCGGCAATCGCAGCAACGCCGGGTGGTCGTGCAACAGGCGGTGGGCCTGGCGCCAGGTACCGTCGAGCAACACCAGGCGCCACGCCGCGGGGTCGGCCAGCGGCGTGCTCGGTGCTGTCACCAGCGCCAGGCCGCCGGTCGATGCGCCAACCGGGACGGCGGGGTACAACAGCAAGGGCTGCAGCGCGCGGCCACCGGGAGCGGCTGCGGCGGGCGCGAACAACCAGCGCTCCAGGTCCTGCGGGTCCAGGCGCACGCCCACCTCGCAGCGGCAATGCCGCAAGCTCAGCTGCAGCAGCCGGGCGCTGCCCTTGGCATGGTGCTGTTCGTCCGGATGCTGCAGCACCAGCAGCTCGACGGCGTGATCGGTGGGCGTGATCCAGCGGCACAGGCAACTGCGCTGCGGGCGGGTGCAGCGGGCGCAGACAGGGCGGCTGGACGCGCCAGCGGTGCCCCCAGCAAGCGCCGCGATGGCCTCGTCGTGCTTGAAATCCTCCAACAGGATCTCGCCGGGGTGGATTTCGCCAAGCAGTTCAGCCATCACCTGACTCCTCGAGGTAGTCGACGGTTTCGACATCGAGGGCACCATCCTTCCAGACAAGGCAAACGCGCTACCGGTCGTTGATGCGGATGCTGTACCGGCCCGCGCCGAGCCAGCCCGAGGCGCAGCAAGCCAAGGGTAATGCAAGGGCAAAGAGTGCCGAGGACAAGCCGCACGGTGTGTCGCTTTGACATCCCTGTCTTCACTGCACTCTGCACTCCAGGCTGACCCGACCAAGCCATGCAGGTGTTGCGATGCTGATGCGCATTGAGCGCATGACATATCAGGCTCCGTCGATCGACCCTATAGCGTTTGCCCTGTTTCTTCAGCATGCAGCGACCGCCAGACTCGCTCGGCGTTTGAAGCTTCGGGCGTACCAGGAGACAACGATGACGAACCACCGCGTGGCGGTTTCTTTGGCCACTGGCGCTGCAGCGCTGTCGTTGCTGTGCACCGGCGCAACGGCGCAGGATTTCAAGCTCAGCACGCAGTGGGTCGAGAACACGGTCACCTCGCAAACCAATCGATGGTGGGCTGAAGAGCTCGACAAGCGCAGCCAGGGCAAGATGAAGGTCAAGATCTTCTATGCCGGCACGCTGGCCAAGCCGACCGAGAACCTGCAACTCATCCGCTCCGGCGGGGTCGAGCTGGTCAACATGTCGGCCAGCTACTTCGGGGCCGACCTGCCGCTGTTCACCGCACCCAATTCGATCCCGATGGCGATGGCCGACGTGGGACAGACCACGGTGCTGATCCAGCGCCTGCTGACCGAACTGCCGGCGATGGACGAAGAGGCCAAGCGCAACGGCGTCAAGGCGCTGCACTTCCACCACCTCAACCCGTACCGCCTGGTGTGCAAACAGCAGATCAAGAACATCGACGAACTCAAGGGCAAGAAGATCCGCACCTGGGGCTCCGACATGCCCAAGATGGTGCAGGCGGCCGGCGCGGTGCCGGTGTCGCTGGGGCTGCCCGAACTGTACGAAGGCCTGCAACGCGGTACGGTGGACTGCATCCCGTTCTCGGTCGACCTGATGGTGGCCTACAAGATCCACGAGGTGGCCAAGCATGTTCACGACGTGACCTTGTGGCTGGGTCCGACCAGCGGGTTGTGGATGGCACGCCCGGCCTGGGACAAGCTGGCGCCCGATCAGCAGAAGCTGTTGGAGCAGATTTCTCGAGAGGCAGCCTTGCGCGACCGCGACCTGACCCTGGCCGCCGCCACCAGCGCCACCGAAACCTTGAAGACCGCCGGCGTGCAGTTCCACAGCTTCCCCGAGAACGACAAGAAGAAGTGGAAGGCGCAGAACCCCGACTTCTTCGCGGACTTCGTGGTCGCCCAGGAAAAGGCCGGCCGTGGCGATGCAGCACGCCAGATGGTGAAGATCTGGCGTGAGGTGGTGCAATAGCCGATACCCCGGAGATACAAGCACAGGGCATGAACCGCGACCCGTCGCTGCTGGTAGCCGCCAGCGGCCTGTGCAACCGCTGGCTGGCGTGGGTTTCAGGTGCAGCCATCGGCCTGATGATGCTGGTGGGTGCGGTCGACATCGTGTTGACCAACATCGACCTGCTGGGCATGGACAGCCGTCCGGTGCCCGGCGCCAGCGAGTTGATCGCCACGATGATGGTGATCGCCGTGTTCCTGGGCGTGCCGCTGGCGCAGCAGCGCCGCGGGCACATCCGGGTCGAACTGTTCACCCAGCGCCTGCCGCTTCCGCTGCGAAAGGCCTGCGCCCTGCTGGCCAGCCTGTTGACGGCGGCCATGTTCGCCGGCATCGCCTGGTTCGGCTGGAAGACCGCCGCGCATGCCTGGACCGTCGGCGAATTCGCTGCCGGCAGCTTCAACCTGCCGTTGTGGCCGTCGCGCGTTGCGCTCGCCCTGGGCGCCAGCGTGATGGTGCTGCAGTGCCTGCTGGACCTGCTCGGCGAGTTCATCCCCGCCTTGCAGTCCCGCCGCGCAGACACCCTGCCCCAGTTCGATTGACGGCGACGGTCCGATGACCGCTGTCTCGATCGGCTACCTGAGCGCGGCGCTGCTCCTGTTGCTGCTGGCCCTGGGGGTGCCGGTGGCGGTGGCCATGGGCACCATCGGCATCGGCGGCCTGTTGCTGGGCGTGGGCGTCAACCTGACGGTGGCGCAGTTGTCGAGCCTGCCGTTCACGGTGGTCAACAACTACGACTTCGCGGTGCTGCCGATGTTCGTGCTGATGGGCGTGCTGGCCGAGGTGTCGGGCATCACCCAGCAGTTGTTCCACGCCTGCAACCTGTGGCTGCGTCGCTTGCGCGGTGGGCTGTACCACGCGGTGGTGGTGGGCTCGGCGATCTTCGCCGCCATCTCGGGCAGCACCATCGTCAATGCCGTGGTGTTCACGCGCATCGCCTACCCGGAGATGCTGCGCCACGGCTACGACAAGAGCCTGTCGCTGGGCTGCATCGCTGCCACCGGCAGCTTTGCGGCCATGATCCCGCCGTCGATCACGATGGTGATCTACGCCATCATGACCGACCAGTCGGTCGGCCGGCTGTTGATGGCCGGGGTGATTCCGGGCGTGCTCACGGCCATCATCTACCTGGTCGGCCTGTCGGTCCTGATCCGCGTGCGGCCGCACCTGGCGCCCCCCGTGCCCGAGCCGGTGCCGCAACGCGAACGCTGGCGCGCCACGTTCAGCATCTGGCCGGTGGCCATGCTGGTCGTGCTGGTCATGGGTGGCATGTACAGCGGGCTGTTCCCGGCGTCGGCGGCCGGCGCGGCCGGCGCCGCCGGGGCGTTTGCCTACGCGGTGTGGCAGAAGAAGGGCGTCGGGCGCTGGCTGTCACCCGTGATGCAGGACGCCGCCGCCGTGTCCTGCGTCATCTTCGTCATCCTCATCGGCGGGCTGCTGCTGTCACGCATGCTGGTGGTGGTGGGTGTGATCGACCATGTGGTGCAACTCGTCACCAGCATCGCGTCGACGCCGCTGCGCTTCATGATCCTGGCCTGCGTGCTCTACCTGGTGCTGGGCTGCTTTCTCGACACCACCTCGATGATGGTGGTTACGCTGCCGTTCCTGTTCCCGGTGGTGGTGGCGCTGAAGATCGACCCGATCTGGTTCGGCATCATCCTGGTCAAGCTGATCGAGATCTCGGTGCTCACGCCGCCGGTCGGGCTCAACCTCTTTGCGGTGCAGGGCGCTGCCGGCGGACGGGCATCCTTCCAGGACATCGTCAGGGGCGTGATGCCTTTCATCGCGCTCGAGATCGGCGTGCTGGCGCTGCTGGTGGCGGTGCCTGAACTGACGACCTGGCTGCCCAACCGGATGATCGGCAAATGAACCCTTGCACGTGGTGATGTCGGGGTGCCGGGCATGACGGCAATGGCAGACCGCGGCCCGCTGGTGCTGGGCGGTGCCATCGCCGCCTTCGGCAGGCACCGCGACGGCAGCCACTGGCGCGACCGCGTGCGACGTGTGGCCCGGCAGGCGCTGGCACAGGCCCGGCTGGAGCCGGGCGACATCGACGCGCTGGTCGTGGGCAACGAAAGCGACGCCATGTCGCTGCAGATCAACCCGTCGCCCGTGGTGGCGAGCGACATCGGGCTCACCCACTGCCCGGCGATGCGCGTCGAAGGCGGCGGCGCCAGCGGTGCACTCGCCTTGCGCGCGGGAGTGCTGCACGTGCTGTCGGGCCTGGCGCGCCGGGTGCTGGTGGTGGGTTTCGACGACGCGGCCAGCCGGCTCGCGGGCGCCGACACCCGGCTGCTGTATGCCTTGTCGTTCGACACCGATGTCGACGGCCTGGCGGGCGCCTCGGCGGCCACGCTGTACGCCTTGTCGATCGCCGGTCACATGCGCCGGCACGGCAGCACCGAGCGCCAGATGGCCGCCGTGGCGGTCAAGAACCGGGGCCACGCCCGCTTCAACCCCGACGCCCACAAGCCGATGGACATCACGCTCGACGACGTGATGCGCTCGCCGCGGGTCAGCACGCCCTACAAGCTGCTCGACTGCAGCCTGCTGAGCGACGGTGCGGCGGCCATCGTGCTGTGCGCGCCGGACGCCGCACCCCGCAGCGACCGGGCCCGCGTGCGCATCAGCGGCAGCGGCTGTGCCAGCGACCATGCCCGCCTGGGTGACCGAGCCCGGCCCGACCGCTTCGACGCCAAGGCCGCCGCGGCGCGCCAGGCGTTTGCGCAGGCCGGCATCACCGACCCCGCCTCGCAGATCGACGTGGCCGAGGTCTACGACGCGTTCTCGGGCGCCGAGATCCAGGCGCTGGAGGCCCTGGGCCTGGTAACCGAAGGCCAGGGCGGGCCGGCGATGGCCGCCGGCGAGTTCGGTCGCGACGGGCGCCTGCCCGTCAACCTGAGCGGTGGCCTGATGGGCCAGGGCGGGTCACCGGGTGCGGTGGGCATCGCGCAGGCCGTCACCGTGGCACGGCTGCTCGGAGGTGACTACCACGCCGGCGCCCAGCCCGACCGCGAGCTGCGCCGTGGCATCGCCGATGCCCACGGTGGCGTGGGCACGCTGTGCGCCGTTCACGTGCTCGAGCGGGTGGAGCCGTGACATCGCCCTCGCCGCACACCGTGCCGCTGCTGGTCCAGCTGCGCCACCACCATCCGCTGGGTGAGCTGGCGCCGTACTTCCACGGCCTGCAGGCCGGCCGCGCGATCGCTTCGCGCTGCCCGGCCTGCGCCCGCACCTGGTTCCCGCCGCGGCTGCAGTGCCCCGACCACCGGGGCCCGACCGACTGGGTCGAACTGCCGGGCTCGGGCCGCATCGTCAGCGTCACGCTGACCGACAGCGTGCTGCCCTTCGGCAGCGAATCGGCGAGCCGCGCTTTCGTGCTGGTGGCGCTCGACGGCGCCGAGAACCTGGCCTTCGGCCGGCTGGCCGAGGTGCCCGACGCGGCGGTCGATGGTCGGCTGGTGTGGCTCTCGCGCGCCGCGGGAGCCTGGCCACACCCGTCGCAGGCGGCCTGCTACGTGCTCGACGAACAGGACCGACAGACGGAGCCCTTGCCATGAGCTACACCATCGATCCTCAGCGCCTGGCCCGGCTCAACCTGCAGGCCGAGCCTGCGGGCGGCTACCGGATCGTGATTGCGCAGCGCTGCAACATCGCCGCCGACACGGTGGGCCGCTGGGCCGACAGCCCGCGCCGCGATCATCCGGCGATCCGCTTCGAACGGGCCGACGGCAGCGTGCAAAGCTGGACCTTTGCCGACGTCGACGAGCAGGCCACCCGGCTGGCCGCGCACCTGGCCGGGCTGGGCGTGGGCCGGGGTTCGCGCGTGGCGGTGCACATGGGCATGCGGCCCGAGACCGGCATCGCCCACATGGCGATCTACAAGCTCGGAGCGATTGCCGTCACGCTGTCGCAGCTGTACGGCCCCGACACCCTGGCCCACATCCTCGACCACTCGGAAGCGACGGTCATCCTCACGCAGGACCGCGCCTGGGCGCCCTTGCGCGCGCAGTCGTTCCCGCACCTGCGGCACCGCATCGTCGTCGGTGAAGCGACGCCCGGCGAGACGGCGTTCGAGCACTGCGTGGCCATGCCGGCGCCGGGCTTCGTGCCGGCCGACACCCACGCCGACGAGCCGGCCCTGCTGATGTACACCTCGGGCTCCACCGGGCTGCCCAAGGGCATCCTGCATGGCCACCGCATCCTGCAGGCCTACGTGCCCAGCCTGAGCCTGACCTACAACCTCGACGTCGACGGTGACGACCTGGTGTTCTGGTCGCCCGCCGACTGGGCCTGGGTGGGCGGGCTGCTGGACCTGCTGCTGATCGCCTGGGCCTTCGGTCAGACCGTGGTCACCAGCGAGGCGCGGTTCGACGCCGAATGGGCCTTCGGCTTCATGCAGCGGCAAGGCGTGACGCACTCGTTCCAGACCCCCACCGCGCTCAAGCGCCTGGCCGAGACCGCGACGCCACGAGAACGCTGGCCGGCCTTGAAGCTGCGCGTGGTGTGCACCGGGGGCGAAGCCCTGCCGGGGCAGGTGCTGCAGTGGTGCCAGGACGAACTGCGCATCGTCTGCAACGAGTTCTACGGCCTGACGGAAGTGAATCATCTGGTGGGTTGTTGCCAGGCCTTGTTCCCGGCGCTGCACGGCTCGATGGGCCGCGCCTATCCCGGGCACCGGACCACGGTGGTCGACGAGGACGGCAACCCGCTGCCCGCAGGCGAGATCGGCGAGATCGTCACGCCGCTCGACGACCCGACGCAGTTCCTGGGCTACTGGAAGGACGAGCACCGCACCGCCGAGCTGCGCCTGGCCGGTCGCTGGCTGCGCACGCACGACCTGGCCCGGCAGGACGGCAACGGCTACTTCTGGTACCACGGCCGCGCCGACGACCTGATCAAGAGCGGGGGCTACCGCATCGGCCCGGCGGAGGTGGAAGACTGCCTGCAGACCCACCCTGCCGTGGCCGAAGCGGCCGTGGTGGCAAGCCCGGATGCGCAGCGCGGGCACGTCGTCAAGGCCTTCGTGCGCCTGCGCGGATCGGCCACGGCATCGCCTGAGTTGACGCACGCGCTGCAGGATCTGGTGAAGACCCGCCTGGCGGTCTACAAGTACCCGCGCGAGGTGGAGTACGTCGACCGCTTCGAGATGACCTCCAGCGGCAAGATCAACCGCAAGCACCTGCGCGCGGCCGAGGTCGCGCGCAAGTCGGGCCGGGTCGGCTGAGAGGCTGAGAGCCTGAGAGGTACGGGCCCCGTCAGCCGGCGCGCCGGTCGCGCCAGTCCAGCGCGGCCTTCAGCCCCTGGCTGCGGGTCAGGTCCTTGAAGGCCTTGCGTGAAGGCGTCTCCAGGCATTCGATCTGCACCGCCAGGTCGAGGTTTGCACGCAGGGCCTCGCGCAGGCCCATCGCGTCGCAGCTGCGGTTGATGGCCTCCTTGGTCAGCCGCACCCCGTCACGGTCGAACGAGGCCATGCGGCGCGCCATCGCCAGTGCCGCGTCGACCCCGGTGCCGGCGGGCACCACACGATTGACCAGTCCGATGCGCTCGGCGCG
>JBBRVT010000141.1:0-9838 GCA_038246615.1 Burkholderiales bacterium | reverse complement strand
GCCTGCGGCGAAATCGGTGACGCGCTGTAGGCCGATCCAGATGGTTTTGACGCCGGGCTCGCCGTCACCTTTGCGCGCCAGGAAGCCGCCGAGCATGGCCTCGCGACGCACCATGTCGTTCAGGCTGGGAGGTTCCTTTGGCATGGGCTTGTTCGTCAGCACATGCGCAGCGCGTATCTCGTCTGGATCGAACATCAACGCGGCCGGCAACTCTGGACAGGTGCGGCCCAACCGCATCAGCCGCGCAATGCGCCAGGACACCACCATGAACAGCGTGAGCGCGCGCTCGATCTTTTCCAGGCTGGCCAGTTGCAGCGCTTCGACCCGGCAACCGTTCTTCAAAACATTGAACAGCATCTCGATCTCCCAGCGTGCCCGATACCACTCGATCAACTCAATGATCTGGGCTGACGTGCTCACCTCGCGGTTTGTCAGCAGCCGCCAGCACACCGGCTTGACGCCAGCCGGCGCATCAACTTCGCTGGCCACCAGGCAGGTCATTTCGACGGCGCCATCGGCGTGCTTGCCGTGATCGAGTCGCATGCGCTTGGCGCGCAACTGCTGGCGCACCAAGCGCGGTTTGCGACCGTCACGCCCACCGAGGGTGAACTGAATTTCTCCCAGCACCGCCTCGGCGCTCACCTCGTCCCACAGATATTTTTTATCGCCCACCACCCGGTTGTGCTGCGACCGTACCAGCAAATCGACTGGCCAGCCCAGCGCCTGTGCCCGTTGCATCAACCCCAGGATGTCGCTCTCGCGGTCGCCCACCTGCACTAGCCGCGTCTGTGGCAAGTCCACCGCGCGTTCGGCCAGCCGCTCGTCGTTGTCGAGCATCCGATACGCCGCAGCCGTATCACCCCAGCCATCCGCAGCCGTCGGAATGCTCTGCGTCGGCTTGTCTGCCCACTGCTGGGCCATCTTGACCAACCGCTTGTTCAGCCGCTTGTCGCCAAGATCCACCGCCGCGAACTCCTCTGCTGCCTAGCTCGTCACTCAGTTCCGATGTCAAATCATAGACTTGCGAAGCTTAGATGAAGTTGTGTGTCTTGACAGTTACCCGATTAGGCGTCGCCATACCTTGCGTCCATTTCGGATGTGTATTCGGGAATCGGTCCGAGATGTACTGTCTTCGACTCGTGTGCGTTCGGATCGCCAATGTAGACGTAAGCGGATCGGGTAGTCGGCTCTGCGGGCGCAGCGTTTCGGACTTGGATGATGCGTCGATTGAGCCAGCCAGGTTCTCCTACCCTTTCGAATCGATCGAGTTCTGTCAGTAGATCGTCTGACACTTCGAACAATTGACCGATAACCGGCGTGTCGTGTCCAGGCGACTCAACCAACCAAGGTAGGGATAGCTCGCCGAGAACATAGAGACTATATTCTCCGACGGTCTCGTACTCTCCAGCGATCCGGTTGCCCTCGTTGAACTCGAAATTGCAGAAGCCTTCTTTGAGGGTGCCGTACACAAAGAGCGGAATTGGCATTTTTGAATTCTCGCTGTTACGAGGGACGAATATCGCTGCCTGCGGCGCCTAGCGTGTTATGGCCGGCAGCTTAACAAAACTGACAAGACCAGGGCGATCGACATCATCTCAGTTTCGGTGCCGAGTCGGAAGCAAGAAAGTCATCAATCCGGCGTTGACTTCCGGGGAGACCCGTGAGGGAAAATCCGGGACCCTGAGAATTGTGGGATTGCGTACATGGCTGTTCTGGCGGGTGGTGTGCCAAAGACGGTTGACTGTAAGGCTTAACGTGTTTTCAACATGAGGGTAAAAGAGCTGAAGCGAAGGGATCGGATGACGAGTCATTCTTCATGAGATTGATTCAAGGCATTTCAGGTTGAGGGCGCTGCAATTTCTGCACCCACTGATTCCGACCGCGTCGGTCTTCAACGCCTGTGGAAGTCACAAGCCTCGACGGCGGGAAACTCTTGAATCCCGACGCGCCAGGCAATCGTGGATCGGCTTGCGGTCTGATGCAGCATCCCAAGCCACGCGCAACCACCTACCGCCCCACAAACCTCGCCGCACGCTTCTCCGCCATCGCCGCCCGCCCCTCCCGCAAATCCTCGCTGCCCGCGCAGCGCGCCTCCCGCTCGCGAAGCGTCGCCAGGTGAAAGTCGCCCCGCGCTATCTCGTCCAGTGATTGCTTCATGCCGCGCAGCGCCAGCGGCGCGCCGGCGGCCAGGGCGTCGGCGATGCGCTGCACCTCGGCGTCCAGTCCGGCAGCGCTCACCAGCCGGTCGAGGTAGCCCAGCGCCAGCAGTTCGTCGGCGCCTACCGTGTCGGCCAGCAGAAACAGGCGCTTGGCGGTGGCCAGGCCCAGCCGCGACACACAGCGCCGCAGGCCGCTGGGGTAGTAGTGCAGGCCCAGCCGCGCAGCGGGCATGCGCAACTGCATGCCCTGCACCCCCACCCGAAAGTCGCAGGCCAGCGCCAGGTCGGTGGCGCCGCCGAACACGCTGCCGTTGAAGCGGCAGATGCTGGGCACCGCCAACGCCTCCAGCGCGTCCACCGTCTGCTCGAACAGTTGCGGCCCGGCGCCGGGGTGGCTCAACGGCGCCGCGTCGAAGTCGCCCAGATGAAAGCCCGAGCAGAAGCTGCGGCCGGTGCCCGTCAGCACCAGCAGGCGCACGCCGGGGTCGGCCGCCAGCGCCTCAAAGTGCCGCTGCAGCAGCAGCAGGTCGTCCACATGCAGCCGGTTGTGGTGGGCCGGGCGGTTCAGCGTGATGGTGGCGCGGCCCTGCTGCAGTTGCAGCAGCGGCGGGCCGGCATCAGCGGCGTTGTCAGCGGCGTTGGCAGCCGCGTGGTCAGCTGCGGTATCAGCCACGTTGTCAGAGCCGGTGTCGGGTGGATTCATGCAGTGCAAGTATGCGTGGCCGCCCTGTCCGCTCGGGTCGCTGGCGATGCGGCGCGCCCTGCCGGCGCACCACAATCGGGCCGATGACGTCCAGCCTGCCCCAACCCGATACGCGCCAGGCCTGGTGGCGCCTGTTTGCCGCCCTGCTGCTGATGACCATCGGCTCGGCCGGCATGTATGTGGTGTCGGTCATGCTGCCGGCGGTGCAGGCCGAGTTCGGCGTCAGCCGGGCCGACGCTTCGCTGCCCTACACGCTGCTGATGATCGGCTTCGGCGTGGGCTGCGTCGTGATGGGCAAGCTGGCCGACCGCGTCGGCATCGTGCCGGTCATCCTGCTGGGCGCCGTCAGCCTGGGGCTGGGCTTCGTGGCCTGTGGCTGGGTGGGCAGCATCACCGGTTATGCAGTGGTGCAGGGCCTGCTGATCGGCCTGCTGGGCAGCAGCACCACCTTCGTGCCGCTGATCGCCGACACCTCGCTGTGGTTCGTCAAGCGGCGCGGCATCGCGGTGGCGGTGTGCGCCAGCGGCAACTACCTGGCCGGCGCCATCTGGCCGCCGGTGGTGCAGCACTTTGTGGAGACGGTGGGCTGGCGGGCCACCTGCGTCGGGCTGGGCATCTTCACTGTGGTCAGCATGGTAGCGCTGGCCGGGGCCATGCGCGCCAGGTCGCCAGCGGCCACCAATGCACCGGTCAAGGCCGGCGGCCCGGTGCCGTCGAACCGGCCGTTCGGCTTGAGCCTCAACCAGGCCCAGGGCCTGCTGTGCGTGGCCGGCGTGGCCTGCTGCGTGGCCATGGCCATGCCGCAGGTGCACATCGTGGCCTACTGTGGCGACCTGGGTTTCGGCGCGGCGCGCGGCGCCGAGATGCTCAGCCTGATGCTGGCCTGCGGCATCGTCAGCCGGCTGGTGTCGGGCGCCATCTGCGACCGCATCGGCGGTGTGCGCACGCTGCTGCTGGGCAGCTTCCTGCAGGGTGTGGCACTGTTGCTGTTCATCCCGTTCGACGGCCTGCTGTCGCTGTATGTGGTGTCGGCGATGTTCGGGCTGTTCCAGGGCGGCATCGTGCCCAGCTACGCCATCATCGTGCGAGAGCACTTTCCACCGGCCGAAGCAGGCGCGCGGGTGGGCACGGTGATCATGTGCACCCTGTTCGGCATGGCCCTGGGCGGCTGGATGAGTGGCAAGGTGTTCGACCTGACCGGCAGCTACCATGCCGCCTTCATCAACGGCGCCGCCTGGAATGCGCTGAACCTGAGCGTGGCGCTGTATCTGCTTTGGCGGGTGCGGCGCGGTGTGGGCGCGCCGCCGGCCGGCCACCCCGCCGGCGCCCCTGTGTCCTGAAGGAGAGCCCGCGATGAACTTGCCGCACGACGAGTCTGCACCCGGCGGCCACCTGCAGATCGACCCGCGTCACAACGGCCCGCGCACCAGCGGCAACGGCGGCTGGGTGGCCGGCGCGCTGGCGCTGCGGCTGGGCGCCCCGGTGGTGTCGGTGGCGCTGCGCGCCCCGGTGCCGCTGGGCCGCCCGCTGCCGCTGCACCGGCGCGCCGACGGCAGCCTGGCCCTGCACGACGGCGACACCGTGGTGGCCGACGCAGCAGCGGCCACCCTCGACCTGGCCTTGCCCCCACTGCCCGCCGACGACGTGGCCGAGGCCGCCGGCATGGCCGCCCGGCTGCGCCACCAGCAGCGCGGCCCGGGCGACCCGTACGCCCACTGCTTCGTCTGCGGCTTCGCCCGGCCCGACGGCCTGGGCGTGATCGTCGGCCCGGTGGGCGACATGGGAGACGACGGTGTTGACAGCGGCCTGATGGCCACCACCTGGGTGCCGCCGGCAGCGCTGGCCGGCCCCGACGGCATGGTGTCGGTCGAAGCCACCTGGGCTGCGCTGGATTGCCCGGCCGGCATGGCCTGGAGCCACCGGCTGGGCCGGTCGGCCACGATCATGACGGTGCGCATGACGGCGGCGGTCGACCGACCGCTGGCGCCGGGCGCGCGCTACCGCGTGCTGGCCTGGCCAATGCAACGCGACGGCCGCAAGCTGCATGCCGGCACCGCCATCGTCGATGCCGACGGCGCCGTGCGGGCACGCTCGCAGCAACTCTGGCTGCTGCCGCGCGAGGCTGGCTGAATCTTTGATGGTGCCGGTGCCGGTGCCGTTGCCGTCGCGCTGACCGGCGCGGCACGGCCAGCGGGCAGAATCGCGGCCCCATGCCGCTTCGCCATCCAACGCCCCGCCGCGCGCCCGGCCGCCGCGCAGCCCGCCTGCTGGCAGCGGGGCTGCTTGCGCTGGCCGCAGTGGCTGGCGCCCAGCCGGCTGCGCCGGTCGCCCAGCCGGCTTCGCCTGTTGCCACCGAAGGCCTGCCGATCCGCGCCGAGCGCCTGCGCCCGGGCGAGCGCCTGGTGCTGCACGGCCGGCTCGACCACCCGGCCTGGCAACGCACGTCGGTGCATGACCAGTTCACCGAGAAGGCGCCCGACACCGGCGCCCGGCCGCGCCATGCCACCCGGGTGCGGGTGCTGTTCGACGACCAGGCGCTGTGGGTGGGCGTGGAGGCGCTGGACGACGCGCCCGGGTTGATCCGCGCGCCGCTGGTGCGCCACGACGGCGTCAACCGCACGCAAGATTTCGTGGTCGTCTACATCGACGCCATCGGCAGCCGCCAGTCGGCCCAGTTCTTCCGCGTCAACGCCGCCGGCAGCCTGTCGGACGGCATGCACACTGCGGCCGACGACAGCGAAGACTTCTCGCCCGATTTCGACTTCGACGCCGCCACCAGCCAGGGTCCCGGCGGCTGGATAGCAGTGCTGCGCATCCCGTTCGCGTCGCTGCGCTTTGCCGAGCCAGCGGCCGATGGTGCAAGCGTTGGCGGTGCCGGCCATGCCCAGGCCTGGCGCATCATGGTCGGCCGGCGCGTGCCGCGCGGGCAGTTCTACCTGGACACCTCGGTGCTGATCCCGCGTGAGGCGCCCAGCTTCATCGCCACGCTGCAGCCGCTGGACGGCGTGCGCCTGCCCGAGCGCCACCAGTTCCTCACGCTGCGGCCCAGCCTCACCTGGCGCACCCAGCGCAGCCGCGACGGCGCCGGCCCCAGCCGGGCCGAGAGCGCCTGGGACGCGTCGCTCGACCTGAAGTGGCGGCCGCTGGCCGAACTGGTGGTCGACGCCACGCTGAACCCCGATTTCTCGCAGGTGGCGGTGGACGAGCCGCAGCTGGCCGGCAACACCCGCTTCGCGCTGTTCTTCCCCGAAAAGCGGCCGTTCTTCTTCGAGAGCAGCGACCTGCTGCGCTCGCCCACCGAGGCGCTGTACACCCGCAGCCTCACCGCGCCGCGCTGGGGCCTGCGCAGCACCTGGCGCGGCGGCCGGCTGGCCGGCACCGCCATGGCCATCGACGACCGCGGCGGCGGCCTGGTGCTGCTGCCGGGCGCCTACGGCACCGGCGCGGCGGCGCAACCGGCATCGCGCACGCTGCTGGCCCGCGCCCAGCTGGCCGCTGGCGGCTTGCAGTGGGGCGCGCTGGCGGCGCTGCGCCACTACGACGGCGCTGGCCGCAACCAGGTGGCGGGGCCTGATCTGGCCTGGCAGATCAGCGGCGGCTGGCGCGCCCGGCTGCAGTGGCTGCAGTCGCAGACCACCGCCCAGCCCGACGCCACCGGGGCGGTGCTGGTCGACGGCGCCACCACCCGAGGCCACCTGGCGCATGCCAGGCTGCTCTACCAGGATGGAGAGAGGCGCGAGGCCGACCTGACACTGGAAGACGTGGGCGCGGGCTTCCGCGACGACACCGGCTTCATCGCCCAGGCCGGCGTGCACCGCGCCAAGGGCCGCGTGGCGCTGGGCTGGGGCAAGCTGGGGCCGTTCAACGAGTTCTGGCTGAACCTGGAAGGCGAGCGGGTGACCGACCGCGCCAACGGCAGCCTGGTGCTGCAGGACCTGGCCCCCGGCATCTGGCTGACAGGCGCGCACAACCTGGAGGCCTGGGCCTACCTGCACGGCCTGCTGCATGGCACTGCCGCCATGCGGCCCGATGCCGGCCGCCCGCTGCAGCACCAGCGCTACCTTGCCGCCGGCATGACGGTGACGCCCGCGTTGTGGGCGCCGCTGCTCGATGCCGAGCTGAAGCTGGGCCGCCTGGCCGATGTGGCCGGCGATGTGCCGCGGCCCGGCGGCCAGCTGCAGCTGTCGCTCAACACCCGGCTGCTGCCGCGGCTGGAGCTGGAGCCGCGCCTGGGCTATGCCTGGCTGCGCCAGGACGGCCGGGCGCTGTATGCGGAAAGCGCGCATCAGCTGCTGGCGCGCTGGCACTTCAGCGCGCGGCAATCGCTGCGCGCCATCGTGCGCTACACCGCCACCGAGCGCAGTGGCGCCACGCAAGACCAGGCCACCACCGGCTCGCTCACCTGGGCCTGGCGTGAATCGGCCGGCACCATGCTGTATGTCGGCGCGGCGCGCAGCCGCGAAGGCACCGGCAGTGTGCGCCGCAGCAATGAGGCCTTCGTCAAGCTGCAGGTCGATGTCGACGAGCTGCGTGGCCGCTGGTGAGCGTGGTCAACAGGGTGGTCAGCAGGGTGGTCAGCAGGGTGGTCATGAGGGCCGCCATGACGGCCGCCGTTCGGGCCGGCCTTGTCAGCCTACTGCAGGGCGTGCGTGGCACAGTCGGGTACCCACCCACCGCCATCCACCGCACGAGGAGTCCGCCATGATGAAGTCCGGCATCGACCAGCAAGCCCTGATCGACCTGTTCGCCAACGCCAGCGCGCAGCAGACGGTGCAGCTGCGTGAGGCGGTATTCAAGGCCACGCTGGGCGCCCTGCAGGGCCGCGAGCTCAGCCTGAAGAACATCCGCAGCGTGCTGGGCACGGTGGCGCAGGCCGCAGGCACCGGCGCGGCGCAAAACCCGCTGGCCGGCGTGGACGCCGAAGGCCTGCTCGACAACGCCGTGGCCGGCATGGACGACGCGCTGATCAAGGCGGTGGACGCCAACCGCGTGGCGCTGCAGCAGTTCATCGACAAGGGCGTCGACCTGCGCGAGACCCAGCTGAAGAAGGCGCTGGCCGACATGGACAAGTTCGAGGACGCTTTGCTCGGCACGCTGAAGAAGAGCGCCGCCGCAGTGGGCGACCCGATGGCCGGCCCCTGGGCCGGCGTGCTGGAAAAGCTCAACCTGAGCGGCACCCAGACCGGCCTGAAGGCCAGCGGCGCCACCGAGCAGCTGACCGCCCAGGTGGAGCAGATGCACTCGGCCATGCGCGCCACCCGTGCCGCCAGCCTGAAGGCCGCGCAGACCCTGGCCGAGAGCTACACCGCGCTGGTCTCCGGCGTGCTGATCGGAATGAGCGACGCACTGCGCCAGACCGCCGTGCCGGCCAAGGCCGCGCGCAAGAAGTAAGCCCGGCAGCCGGGCCCGTACCCCGCCGCTCTGCTGGCAAGGTTATCGTTCCGGCATGGACGACTTCAGCTTCTTCTGGCACGACTACGAGACCTTCGGCCGCGTGCCCCGGCGCGACCGCCCGGCGCAGTTTGCCGGTGTGCGCACCGACGCCGCGCTCAACGAGATCGGCGAGCCGGTGATGCTGTACTGCCAGCCGGGCGACGACTGGCTGCCAGACCCTGAGAGCTGCCTGCTCACCGGCATCACGCCGCAGCACTGCCAGGCCCAGGGCGTGCCCGAGCATGCCTTTGCCGACCAGGTGCTGGCCGCGCTCGGCGCGCCCGGCACGGTCGGCGTGGGCTACAACACCATCCGCTTCGACGACGAGGTGACGCGCCACCTGTTGTGGCGCAACCTGATCGACCCGTACGGCCGTGAATGGCAGAACGGCTGTGGCCGCTGGGATCTGCTCGACACCGTGCGCTGCGCCTACGCACTGCGGCCCGACGGCCTGCAATGGCCGCAGCACGACGACGGCCGCGTGTCCTTCAAGCTGGAACACCTCACCCAGGCCAACGGCCTGGCGCATGCGGCGGCGCATGACGCGTTGAGCGACGTGCGCGCCACCGTGGCGCTGGCCCGGCTGTTGCGCAGCCAGCAGCCGCGGCTGTTCGACTTCTGCCTGAAGCTGCGCAAGAAAGAGGCGGTGTGGCAGGAGATCGGGCCCATGGGATCAAACCACAGTGAAGGCCGGCGGCCGTTCCTGCATGTCAGCGGCATGTTCGGCGTCGAGCGCGGCTGCATCGCGCTGGTGTGGCCGCTGGCGCTGCACCCCAGCAACAAGAACGAGCTGATCGTCTGGGACCTGGCGCACGACCCGGCCGAACTGCTGGGCCTGGACGCCGACACCCTGCGCCTGCGCCTGTTCAGCAAGGCGGCCGATCTGCCCGAGGGCGTGGCGCGCCTGCCGGTCAAGAGCATCCACATCAACAAGAGCCCGGTGGTGATCGGCAACCTGAAGACCCTGCCACCGGCCCAGGCCGAGCGTTGGGGCCTGGACATGGCGCGCTGCCTGCAGCATGCCGCCCGGGCCGCGCAACAGGCCGATGCACTGGCGGCGCTGCCTTGGGGGGCGGTGTTCCAGCGCCCTGCGGCGGCCGATGCACCGGACGTGGACGAAGACCTGTATGGCAGCTTCATCGGCCAGGCCGACCGGCGCACGCTCGAGCGCCTGCGCGGCCAGGGCGGCGACGCGCTGGCGGCCAAGCGCCCGGCCTTCGACGACAGCCGGCTGGCTGAACTGCTGTTCCGCTACCGCGCCCGCAACTGGCCTGCCACGCTGGACGATGCCGAGCAGGCGCGCTGGCTGCAACACCGGCAAGAACGCCTGCACGACGGCGTGGGCGGCGGCCAGACGCTGGCGCAGTTCTTCGAGCGCATCGATGCGCTCAGCGAAACCGCCGACGAACGCGGCGAGGCCATCCTGGCTGCGCTATATGACCACGCCGAGGCGATTGCACCCGAGCTGGACTGAGAGACTGAGAGTCTTTCGTTCACGCCCGCTCATCACGCCAAAGTGCCCCCGCTCGTCGTTGCAAATGCT
>JBBRVT010000140.1:0-9868 GCA_038246615.1 Burkholderiales bacterium | reverse complement strand
GGCACCAGCACCATCAGGTCGATGTCGGCGTCTTGCTGCAGGTCGATCGGGGCCAGCAACTCGGCATCGGCCAGCAGCGCCGGCAGGTCGCTGCGGCGCACCGGGGCGATGCTCACCTCCCAGGCTTCTGGGAAGAAGCGCTGGCTGCCGGCCACCGGGTCGAACGCCGCCTTGGGGCAAGGCCCGTGCGGTGGCAGCACGCGGAACACCTGCCTGGCCTCGAACGCCTCTGCCAGGCCCTGGGCGGCGCGGCTGCTGCGCACTGCGGCCATCAGCTCGCGGTAGTGGGTGGCCAGGTCTTGCTGCAGCGCGCCGGCCTGGCCTGGGCTGCGGCGTGGGCGGCGCACCAGGCCCTGGTCGAGCCACTGCAGCCGGGCGTTGTCCACCGCCAGCAGGGCCAGGGCCACGGCGTCGTCATCGGGCAGGGCCAGGCGGTCGTTGCCACCCAGCAGTTCGCGCGCCAGTGCAGCCCGCACGGCCAGTTCGTCCTGCCTGGGCAGGGCCACCGGCAGGCGGTACAACACCAGTTGCACACCCTCGGCATAGCTGGCCACACGCGGCACCCGCGCCGACGCCAGGTCACGCGGGAAGGCCTCGGCCACGCCGTCGATCACCTCGGCCCGGGCCAGCGCCAGCAGGTACAGGCCACGCGGCAGGCGCTGGATGCGGCCGTCGTTGAGCGTGGCCAGGCGGGCGGCGTCGGCCAGGTCGATGTCGAGCGCGGCGTCGCTCAGTTCGAGCACCCGGCCCGATGGCGCCACCGCGATGCCGGGCGCAATCCGCAGCACCTGGGGCTGTGGCCGGCGCAGGCCCAGGCCGCGCACGATGCCGCTGCCCAGGGCCTGGCCCAGTTCGAGCAGGCGCTCGTCCAGGTAAATCTGGTCGCGGGTCAGGTCGCTGGCCTTCAGCAACTGGCCGTCGAAGTAGTTGGTGCGGCGCAGGCGCTGGTCGATCACGGCGATGCGCTGGCCGTCGGCTTGGCTGGTGCCGGGGCGGAAGGGGGTGAAGCTGATGTCGGTGGCCATGGCGGGTCCTTGGGTTCAATCGCCGAGCAGGTGCGCCAGGGCGGTGGCGCTGAACACGAAGGGCCGCGCCAGGTTGTCCAGTGCCATGCGCAGCGGGTTGATGACCAGGCCGGGGGCGTTGTCGGCGGCGGCATCGGGTGGGCTGAGCTGGATCACCAGGCGCGCCAGCAGGGTGCGCGCCAGTTCGTCGGCACCGGTGGTGGTGGCGCGGCGGGTGGCCAGCGCCTGGTTGTCGTCGGCCAGTGCGTGCAGCAGGCGTGCGCCCAGCTCGCGGCGGCGCCGCTCGGCGCCCGTGGCGTCGGTCACGCTCTGGCGTTCGGCGTCGCTGAACAGGCCGGCCACGGCGTCCCAGGCCGGCACCTGGCGGTGGGCCGCAAACTGATTGTCGGGCCCGCGTGCATCGGCACGGCCGGCGGGCACCAGCTCCAGCAGCACGGCATCGGTCAGGCGGGCCGGCTGCACCGGGTCGGTGCCGGCGTTGACGGCATCGGCCATCACCGGCTGCAGGCCGCTCGCCACGTCGCGGTAGCGCAGCGTCACGTCCAGCCGCAGGGTGTTGTCCACCGGGTCGTGGGCATCGCGGATCAGCGCGGCCCAGCGCTCGGGCTCGCTGCGGCGTGCGGTGAGCCAGGCGCGCAGGTCGATGCCATAGGGTTGGTCCACATTCGCTTCGCGGCCCAGGCCGTCGATGGCGATGCCGGGGCTGACGACGATGCGCACCTCCATGTCGCGGTCGGCATCACCCGCCGGGTCATCGGCGCGCAGGCTCACACGCAGGCCGGCCACCGTGCCGCTGCCGTGCAGCCAGTAGGCATGGCGGGTGTGGCGGCGGCGGTGGTAGGCCTGCTCGGCGCGCACGGCCTCCAGGCCCAGCAGCATGCCGGCCTCGTGGCTCACGCGCTTCAAGGCATCGTCGAAGCGGGCGTCGTCGGCCAGGGCGGCGTCGGTGTCAGGGGTGGGCATCACGGCTCCTCATTCGTCTTGCAGCACCGGCAGTGCATGCTCGGGCGACAGCGCCACCGGGTTGCGCAGCAGGTCGCCCCGGCCCAGGCGGCTGCGGTCCAGCACCACGGGCCGTGGTGGCGGGGTGGTTTCCAGGTAGGTGTCGATGCCCAGCAGCGGTGACAGGCCCAGCACGAAGGGGTGGTCGGTCTCCCGCACGGCCCACACCACGGTGGCCGGCACCAGGGCGGGCAGGGCCTCGGCCACGCTGCGGGCCAGGGCGCGTGCCGGGCCGTGCAGCACCACGGTGAGCCGGCGCGCAACGTCGTCGAACACCCGTTGCACTACGGCTGCATCACCCGGTGCCGAGGCCACCTCGGGTGCGAACAGCGCCAGAAACTCGCGTGCGCTGTCGTCGCTCAGGATCAGCGTGTCACCGACCCGGCTGTTGCCGGACCGGCCGGTGCCCAGGGTCAGCGGGTGGGCGTCGTCGTCCATGTCGATGCCCAGCACCGTGGCCAGGGTGCGGCGCAGGCGAAAGTGCTCGACCGGCACCACCTGGCCGCGGCGCACCGCGCCATCGGTCAGCACGTCCAGTGCCAGCACCAGCGCAGCCAGCGTGCCGTGGCGTTGCTGGCGTGCGCCGGCGCTGGCCAGCCAACGGCGCTGGCGCGCCACCGGCCAGGCAGCAGGCAGGCGTTGGGCCAGCAACTCGGCCAGCACCGGCAGCTGCGCCGGCGGCGCGGTGGCCGGGCTGAGCAGCATCTCGGCTGCGGCGATGCGGTCTTCCAGCGGTGTCCACAGGCCTTCGAAGCTGGCCAGCACCCGGTCGCGCAGGTCGGCACCGTTGGCCGGGCCGGTGTCGGCGGCATCGGGCGCCTGCTGCTGGCGCATGTGTTCTGGCAGGTACTGGCCCTGCCACGAGAAGCGAGGGTGCCAGGCGCGCAGCGCGAACACCGCCGGGCTGTGGCGGCCATCACCCTGCAGGTGCAGGCGCAGGCGCAGGTAGCGGCCACGCAGCTCTCGCACCGCGCCGGCGGGGCGCTGCAGCAGCACCTCAAACAGCTGGGCATGGCCTTCGTCGCCGTTGCCTGCGGCATCGGCCTGCGCGGCGAATGGCAGCTCGCTCTTCAGCGGGCTGGCCAGCAGGGCCGGCTGCGGCAGCAGCCAGGTGTCGGGCAGGCCGGCGGGCAGGGCGGGCAGATCACCGGCCCAGGCATCCACCGCCAGCCGGCAACCCGGTGGCACGCAGGCGTCCAGGTAGATCCGGTCCCAGTGGGTGTCGGGCGAGCCGGCGTCCAGGGGGGCGTCGATCAGCGCGTCGCCGCTGGCGGCAAACCGCGCCTGGGCCAGGCGGTAGAGGCGGCGCACACCGTCGGCGCTGAAGTAGCGCGGCAGGTTGTCGCGGTGGCGCACGAAGCGCACTGCGGCTTCGCTGTGGCGTGGCCAGCGCTCGGGCAGCAGGTGGGCACGTGGCGCGCCGCCGGGTGGCAGGCGCAACAGCGGGCAATCACGCGCTGCTTGTCGGGTGGCGCCGGCTTCCAGCGGCGGCAGCAGCAGGATCCGTTGGTCGTCGAGCGCGGCGATGTCGGTGGCCAGCGGCAGCGTGGCGGGCAGGCTGTGGCTGGCCCAGGGGCTGTCAGCCGCGTCGCTCAGCGGCCGGCTCAGCACGGCCATGCGGGGCGATGCGCCGCCGCTGGCGCGCACCAGCACGAACAGGCGGCCGCTGCTGGCGGCCAGGCCGAGCAGGCCGGCATGGGGTGGCAGCGGCTGGCGCCAACGCAGCCGCAGCGGGTCGGGGTTGACCACGTCGGGCTCGAAGCGCCCGGGCTGCGGCACATAGGGTTGCGGCAGCGGGCTGCCGCGCGCCAACCACAGCGCGTCGTCACCCAGCAGCCAGATGCCGTCTTGCGCATCCACCCAGGCACGGCGTGCCGGCTGCGGCAAGGCCAGGCGCTGCTGCCAGCGGCGGCGCAGGTGCACCAGGGTGACGCCATGCGCGGCGGCGCCGTCGCTCCATGGTGCGGCCAGCAGGCCGCTGCCGCCCAGATGCAGGTCGGCAAAGCGTGCAGCGGCGGGTGCATCCACCTCGTCCAGCACCAGGGCGCTCAGGTCGGCTGCCAGGCCGTCGGCCGGGTCGCGCTCGGCCAGCAGGGTTTGCCAGGTCTGGCCCGGGCGGTCCAACGAGAACTGGATGCGCTGGCGGTTGTCGCTGAGCCGGCCCAGTTGGCCGTGGTCGTCTTGCACCAGCGGCGTGGCCGACTGCCACAGCGCCAGCGCGGCGGCGCTGCCCAGTTGCGGCAGGCGTGGCTGGTCTTGGCGCTGCAGGGTGAGTGCAGTCTGCCCGGCATCCCAGGCGCAGCCGTTGCCACTGGCGCGCAGGCCGTCGTCGCCGGTGAGCAGGACGAAGCGGTTGCCGTTGCTGTTCATGGCCGGGCCTGTCGCGTCAGCACAGATCGGGAATGACGGGCACCGGCACGCGCTGGGGGCCGCTGCCGGCTGCGCCGGGTGTGCCGGCTGTGCCCGGTGTACCGGGTGCATAGCCACGCGGCGGTGCCGGCTGGGCCTCACCCGGGCTCACCGACACCGCCATCAGCTCGGGCAGCTGGTAGTCGGTCAGCGACAGTGCCTGGCTGCCCGGCAGTTCGCGCCAGCGGGTTGTGCCAGCAGCCACGGCGCTGTCTTCGACAAACAGGCGCAGGCCGTTGACCGCCTCCACGCCGGCCACGCGGCCGGCCTGGGTGCGCAACTCGTTGATCTCCACGGCGCGTCCACGCGGCCAGCCCTCGCCACGCGGGCCGCCGCCTTGCAACGGCCACAGGTAGCGCAGCAGGGCCTGCTCCACCTGGGTGATCACCGTCTGCTCGGTGGCCGGGTCGATCACCTCCAGTGCCACCGCCACGGCGATGCGCAGGTACTGGGGTGCCAGCACATACAGCTCGCAGCCGATCAGGCAGCGCGGCGCCAGCCAGGCATGCACGTCGGTCAACAGGCCGGCGCTGGGGCGCGGTGCCGCCGCCATGGCCATCGGCGCTGGCGGCAGCACGAACACGCTGACGACACCCGGCACATTGCGCCGCACCGCCAGCAGGCTGGCGCCGGGGAAGAAACCCGCCAGCGCATCGGCGCGCGCCACCGGGTTGAGCGGGTTGTCCCGCGCCAACAGGCCGAAATCTTCGGCGGTGACGGCGCGTTCGCGGTGGCCCAGAAAGGCGGGGATGCGGCGCTCGGCCTCGGCCACGGTCTCGCCGTCCACGCCGCCGCGCAGCGGCCATTCCTGCCGCAGCTTCAGCCGGCCGCCGGGCAGGGCCGACATGCGGCCGGGTGGCAGATTGCCGCGGCTGCCGCCGCCATGGCGGTAGGCCGCTGCACGCACCCGTGCATTGGCCGGTGGGCGGCGGCCGCGCACGCCGTCGCCGAAGCGCAGTTCGCCGTTGGCGGCGTCGAGCATGTAGACCGCATCGTCAGGGCCCAGGCCGGCAAACTGCGGCACCGCAGCCCAGGCCTCGAAGCCGGTGGCCGCCTGCACGTCCAGCTGCAGGCTGGCCGCGTCGACGTCGCGTCGGACCAGCGCCAGCACCTGGTCGGGTTGGCCGGTGCCCACGCCCGGCATCTCGTCGCGCACCACGCCCTGGCCCACCACGTCGACCGCGTTCACCGCGATGTGGCCCAGGGTGAGCTGCGGCTCTGCCAAGCAGCGCAGGCGCAGCCAGGCCACCACCTGGCCGGGCTGGATGTCGGCCGGCGGCTCGGGTGGCGCATCGCCCAGGCCGGCAAACTGCGGATCGATGGCCAAGGGCACGCGCAGCAGCGCTGCCTCACGCGGCAGGCGCAGCCGCGCCACACCGGTCTGCCGGCCGCCGCGCGAGCTGTCGGCCGGCGCTTCCAGCGGCAGCCAGCGCACCGTGCCGGGGGCACCCTCGGGGTCTGGCCACCAGGCCAGGTCCCATTGCAGCCGGCGTGCAGCCACGGTGGTGGCCAGGTCGCCGTCGGCATCGTCCAGCGGCGCCAGGCCGATGTTGAGAAGCTGGCCGGCGATCTGGCCACGCACCCGTTCGGCGGCCGCCGGGCCCAGCGGTTTCGGCAGACACAGCGCCAGGTGGAAGGCGCCGTCCTGCGTGCCACGCAATGTCAACGCATCGCTGCCGGGCACCAGGGTGGTGGGGCGGAACGCCGCCGGCTCGACGCCGTACTGGTCACGCAACTGCGCCAGCGTGATGCCCTGGGCCGCCAGCGCGGTGGCATCCAGCGTGCGCTTGGTCTGCAGGCGCAGCATCAGCGGCATGGGCTGCAGCTCGCCCAGGGTGCTGAAGGCCACGTCACCGGCGCTCAGTGCGGTTTCGCTGCGCAGCAATGGCGGCAGCGCGCCGCGGCCGTCGGCGGCCACCGCGTCGATGCTGACCACACCACGCGCCGGCCGTGCCGGGCGCAGCGGGACTTGCAGCAGGTTGAGGAAGGCGCGGCGCTGACGCTCGGGGATGCGGTTGGCGCGGTAGATCACCGTCTCGGCCAGCCAGGCGAACATGTCCACCAGGGCATGCACAGGGTCACCCGGCACCAGCGGTGCCATGTCGGGCAACTGGTGGGCCAGCCGGGCTTGCAGTTCGGCCACCAGGTCGTCGAAGCGGCGGTCGTCGAGGTTGGGCAGGGGCAGCATGGTGGGGGCTCGTCAGGCTTGGCCGAGGGTCAGGCTCAGGTCGAAGCGCTCGCTGCGGCCGCTGCTGCGCAGCCGGTAACGCACCGACAGGTTCACCTGCGATGGCGCCTGGGCATCGGGCAGCGCCCGCACCTCGTCGACCTGGATGCGCGGCTCGTGGCGGGTGATGGCCCGCTGGGCGGCATCGGCCAGCAGCGCCCGTGTGGTTTCGTTGTTGGGCTGGTGGATGAAGTCGCGGATGCCGGCGCCGAAATCGGGCCGCATCAGGCGTTCACCCGGGCGGGTCAGCAGGATGTTGAGCAGGCTGTCGCGCAGCGCAGGCTGGCCGCGGCGCCAGGCCAGGCGGCCTTGCGTGTCCAGGCCGTCGAACAAGGGCCAGGACACAGGCTGAAGTTGACTGGCAGGCGTGACCGGATCGCTCATGGCACTCACTCCTTCAGCGCCTTGATGCACAGCCGGGGCAGGCTCAGCATGGCCCAGGGCAGCCAGAAGAACAGCAGGTTCAGCAGGCTGACGATCACCATCAGCAGCACCATCGCGCAGATGGTGATCACCGGCAGGCTGAAGCTGAAGCTCCAGCAGACACCGGCGCGGTTGCCAGGGCCGCCCGCCTCTGGCGGCATCGCAGGCTTGATCTTGCGCAGCACATTGGCCAGCGACTGCGGTGCCAGCAAGGTCAGGCCGTTGGGCATGCCCCGTTTCAGGTCGGACAGCGACGGCAACACCACGGTGGTGGGCCGCTGGGCTTGCGGGTCGAGCGGCGCGGCCACCCGGAAGGGCAGGCTGGCCGGGCCCCAGCTGATGCGCTCACAGCCGCAGTCGTCGAGCCAGCGCACGAAGGGCTGCAGGATGAAGCGCTGGTCGTCACCCGGGCCGAAGCGAGGCAGCTGCAGCCCCACTTCACTGCGCGCAGTGGCGCGGGCACTGCGCAGCACCAGCAGCTGGCGCAGACCGCTGGCCTGGCTCTCGCTCAGGTAGAGGTCGTCGTTGCGCTGCCCCGGCGCGGCGCCAGCGGGCAGGCGGCTGTTGCTGGCCGACAGGCTGCCACTGGCGACTTGCGACAGCCAGGCCTGCAGCGCGTCGGCACTGCGCGCCAGCCAGGCCAGCACCGATTCACCGCGCGCGCTGTCGGGTACGCCGGCGTAGTCTTGCGGCCGCCGGTTGCTCTCGTAGGGCACGAAGCGGATCTGTGCCAGCAGATTGCGCAGGCCGGTGTTGTCATCGTCCCGCGCGTCGGTGATGCGGTGGCGCACCAGCAGCATCTCGACCCAATCGGCCAGCGCTGCACTGCCAACGCCCTGGCGCACCAGCAGGCCGTCGCCGGGCTGCCATGCGCGCGCACCTTGGGTGCCGAGCGGCCAGGCCAGCTCGGCGCCGAAATCAGGCCCGCCTTCGGCCACCCCGGGCACGGTGGCTTCTGCGGTTTCGCGGGCGCTGCCCGACAGGGGCACATAGCCCCACAGCAGGGTGTGGCTGCGTTCCACACCCTGGGCATCACGCCGGCGCACCAGCAAGGTGTGCATCGGCGCGACGGCCTCGCCGGTGGCCGCCGGCTCGGGCGTGCGCCGGGGCAGCAGCCCGCGCTGCTGCAACCGGCGCGCCAGGTCGGGCTCGGCGTCGGGGTCGATGGCCTGTTCGCCGCTCAGCGGCACCCAGCCCAGCGCGCGGCCGTCGGCCAGCATCCAGCGCTGGGGTGCCTGGCCGTTGACCAGGCGGCGGATCACCAGGCCGCCGCTGACGACCTTGCGTGGGTCGTACGCGGGCTGGCCAGGCACGCTGCAAGCCAGCTCGCAGGCGGCGATGTAGAAGCTGCGGTGCATCGGCAGGCGCAGCGTGGGCGCGTCTTGCCAGCGGCCGAAGCGGTCTTGCCGGTACCAGGACTGGGCGGCGGTGCCGCTGAGCCGGCCACTGGCGGCGTCGCCCAGAAAGCGTGGCACGAAGGCGTCTTCGTCGTAGTGGTGCAGCGTGCTGCCTTCGCCCGCTGCAGCGAACCAGGGGCTGACGAGCACGGGCACATGCCTGGCGTGCTGCGCGTGCACGGTGCCGTTGGCCGCGCCGTTGGTCGGGCTGTTGGCCGGGCCGGTTGCGGCACGCTCTCGCGGGCGGTTGGCGACCGGGTTCACCAGATATTCCCCGCGCCGGGCGTGTAGCTGGCCGACACCACCGATTGGGCGATCAGCGTGTCGCACTGCACCACGCCCGAGAACTTGCTCATGCCCGCATCCACCTGCACCATGCCGGCCGACACGTTGACCTGCGCCGCATTCACCACCACCCGGCCGCTGCCGGTGATGGTGATTTCGCCGGGCTTCATGTCCAGCTTCTCGCCGGCCATCTCCAGCGTGGCCTGGCCACCGCCGGCGTCGGTGAGGGTGAGGTGGTGGCCAGCGGGCGTGCGGATGTCGATCTGGCTGCCGCCGTCGTCCATCAGCACCTGCATGCCGCCGGGTGTGCGCAGCAGGTAGCGGTCTTGCACCGGGCTGGCATCGGCGGGTGGTTGCCTGGCGCCGGTCCACAGCGCGCCCAGCACCACCGGCCAGTCGGGCGCGACGAAGGCCAGCACCACCAGCTCGTCCACCCGGGGCAGCAGGCTGACGCCGTAGTCGGCGCCTGCGCTGGGCACCAGCACCGCGGCCCAGGCTTCCAGGCCGGTGGCATGCAGGCGCACCTGCACCCGGCCGCGTTGCTCGGGGTCGTTGTTGTCCAGCACCTGGCCCAGATGCAGCTCCTGCCCGAGGCCGGGGCTGTGGATCGAGCGGCCTGTCATGGGTTGCCGCCAGGCCAATCGGGCCGCTGCACCTGCAGGCGCGTTGTCAGGCCCTGCCGGTTGTTGAAGTGGTGCCAGCAATCGGCCACACGGTAGCGGCCGGCCAGGCGGGGCGACACGCCGGTGAGCGTGATCTCGCGGCCGCCGCGCAGCCCGGTGGCGCCCACGCAGACGATCTCGCCATGGATGAAGCGGCTGGCCAGCTGCCGCAGGTGGCCATCGGCCAGTGCCTGGGCCTGGGCCTGGTCCCGCGGCACCGGGTGGGGGCGGATGGCCTCGCCACCCCAGCCCAGCTGGCGCAGCTGGCGGCCGGCCGTGTCTCCTGCCGGCGCGGGTTGCAGTGCGCTGGCGCTGGCCCGCAACGGCTCGCCAGCGGCCAGGTCGAAGCCCTGGGCCACGGTGGCTTGCGGTTGCTGCGCCAGATCGGCGATCAGCCGCACCTGGCTGGCATTGCCACCGGCGTCGAGTGTCAGCGGT